>JBDKJW010000124.1:0-6909 GCA_039796395.1 Bacteroidota bacterium | reverse complement strand
AGAGTATACTTGAATATTTTGACCTTCGTCAAGAGAATATCCCATGCCAAAGTTGAATTGTGCATTAGTACGGGCAGGTGCAACTTCAATATTATTCACACCTAAAGATGATATGGATTGAAAAGATACACCCGTTGATGTTGTGATGCGGTCATTTAGAGCCAAAGATATGCTTGGTGAAAAAGAAAGAGATGTATTGCTAGAATATGAAGTGCCAGAGATCTCCCTGCTCCCGCTATGGTTATATCCAAAATTCGTCGTCAATATTGCAGGATCAACAACTTTGTACAACGTTAAGCCTAACTGATTTGTTTTTCCATAGCTATAGCTATTCTTATCAGATCCATTATTTTCTATAGCTGATATATTATAGTCTAATACAACTGCAGGTCCTAATGAATTATCTTCTCGTAGAAGATATGACATACCCAAAGATACCCCTGAAAACCTAGAATTTGACTGTTCACTGCTCCCATTTTGACTATTAAAGCTTTTTGTTTGCGATGCAATCCAGCTTGTTGTTGCAGAAAATTGTAATTTTGACGATGCACCATAACGTACCCCAATTGACGGCACAATAACTTGTTCATTGAATTCTACTTCAGAAAAACTAAAAGGAAGAAGCACCAGTCCATGGCCAGGAACATCAATGGTTTGAAAGCTGAACCCAGTTGTGGTATCATTGCGTGCCGTATATGTCATAGCTGTTGTGAAGCGAAGTATACCATCTGAGACAAGAATATCATCCACTCGTAATGATAAATCTTCTTTATCACTTTGTTCCTTTAACACAATTTCTTGACTTTGGGCATTAACATCTTGAAATACACAAAATACTATTACACAGATTGAAATGAATTTAAGAAAAACGTATGGCTTATTTTTACATATTCTCACGCTTGCTGTCTCTACCAAAAGGTTATAACAATGATATTAAAAAGTATAATGGTGAGCTGATATACAAGGAAAGATACTTTGGAGTCAAGACCTTCAAAGATGGGTTCATTTACTATTATTGCCTTCTTTCTTCCTCAGACAATAGAAATTATGATTATTTGCATGTAAAGCGATCTATTGTTGATGGTGACAATACTGTTTATCATCTTGGAAACACAAATAAAGAGGACTATGCTAAACTTGAAAAAGCTCTGCGTTATTCCTCAAGTAAAAAAAAATGTTTGCAATTAAAATATTGTTATTTACTTTCTCCAGAATTTATACCGAAAATCAATGATTTATTACAGAGAATAGCACCTTGTTACTGTTCTTTTGATGATGAATATCTCGATATTCCTTTTGGTATAAATGCATTAGAAGCTAAAGAGGGTCCTATTTTATTGCATGATCGATTGGCTATGATCCCAAAAGAATGGTATAAATTTATGTATTCTTATTGGCAAAATCCATTGGTCAAGTCCTAAAATAGGTTGACAGTTTTAGTGTATGGTTGCCATAGATTAATCATCTAAATTCTTTAGATGATGGCCGACTTTAATTTTGAAATAGGTATTTTTTAAAACAAATCAGAGTGACTGCCTGTCCTAACCAGTTCGAGCATATTCTTTTCAACATTAATACGGTAAATCAACAACCAATCAGGTTCTATATGGCACTCTCTATGCCCTTTCCAGTTTCCTGTTAATTGATGGTCACGGTTTTTCGCTGGTAAAGACTTATCATGCAACAAAATTGTGACAACAGATTTCAATTTCTCCAGAGATTTACCACGTTTCTTTATCATACGAATATCACGCCTGAACTGGGTTGTTTCTACAACATCAAAAATCATTATTCCTTGTCCCATGCCTTGAACATATCAGAAGTATTTTTATGACGGATTCCGCCTCCTTTTTCTAATTCTTCAAGGGCTTCTTGTGTTTTCTGGTTGGGTTGTTTGATCCGCATATCAAATGGTAACCCCCCGTGACTGACGATTTGATGGAAGAAAACACGAATAGCATCGGATGTATTCAGCCCTAACCCTGATAGAATATTTTCTGCCTGTGTTTTTAGATTATCAGATATTCTGGCTTGTACAGTTGTTGTTTTGTCCATGATGTTTCCTAACCTAACCACAATTATTTGTATATCATTGTACTGCAAAATATTGAATAAGTCATTACCATTCTTCTCAATATTTTCTCTTAAAAACAAATATACATGTAAAAAAATGGCGGTTTGCGAATCCTGCACATTGGTTCTCTAATTAATTTTGTAACTCAGCAAGAGAATTTCTTAAGTGTGCGATAGCTTGAATTTTACTATTGAGAATCCGATTTTTGCCGTTCTCGCTTCGCTATGTGAGAGCTTCGCTCGAACAGGAAAAAGGGCTTAAATTTCACTATCGAGAAAGAAAGTTTTATCATTATTAATCAGATGAAAAACGCCCTATGATGCGTCTTTGAGTTTCTTTTTAACAAACCCCAAGAACGCCCCGTGTATATTTTTAGGTGGGTTTTGATTAGCATAGTCTAAAAACTCCTGTTCGATTTTATAAATATCCTGCCGTTTACCAGAAGCAAGAATAAGTTCCTTGCCCTCCTCCAAGGCTTCCACAGGTACTTGTGTTTTTGTCGTCAGCAAACCTTTCATAAGATTATCAAGCGTACTAAATCCTTGTGGTGTGATGGTTTCAACTGTATCATTCATGCGGTTGTTACGCCCTGCTTTATGGCGTTGCAATTCTTCAACGGCGGATATTTGTTTGCCTATATTGGTTTTACGTTCCCATACAAACTTGATATGTGTTACGCTACGACCCGTTTTAACAGGTTCAGCAGTGATTTCAAACTCGCTTAAAAAGGAAACTTCTTTTACAGCGGGTTTAATAGCTTTTAAATTCAGGTTGCTAAAAGTTGTTAATTTCCCTTTGGGTACGGAAAACAGCCCCCGCAATTCATCAATGCTTAAAAGGTCGTAATTCACATATTTAAGATTGCACCGTTTTTGTAAAAACTCATAGAGGGCAAGACTGTATTTGCTTGAAAGCTGAAACATAACATCAGTATGAATACGGGCGAATATTTCTGTATTCTGAATAATTTTAACAAGTTCGGGCGGGAATCTGTAATAGACTTCTGCCCCGTTGGTTTCAATTTCATTACTGCCCAATAATGAAATTTGCCTAATGGCTTCTTTACCGTTACAGTTCTTGGAGATTTTAATTTGAACGATAGCCGACATAAGACGGCGTAAACACGCTGAAATATCCTGATTGTTACTGTCAACATATTTGACGAGGTCATAACGGCCTATGACGTGCATGTCTTTATTGCCAATATTATTCCATGCATGACCAAGCAAGAGATTAAAAATCCGCCTGTCATTCAGGGTTAAAGGCGACATTTCAATAATATCAATCAATTCCTCGGGCTTCATGATTGATTTATCGGGGTTTGCCAAATTAGGTAATGGTTTTTTTGATTCGCTACTTTTCATGGAATTATAATATTACAAATTACCTAACTATCAAGTAATTTGTAATATTATTATGGAAAATCCCATCCCAAAAAAGTAATAGTTCATCCCAAAAAAGTAATATTTACATCCCAAAAAAGTAATAGTTCATCCCAAAAAAGTAATAGTTCATCCCAAAAAAGTAATAGTTAGGGAAAAAAACCTTTTAATGACAAGGTGTTATGACCCCATGAACACAGAACATAGAACATATTAAAGAACACAGAACAGTTTTGCCTGTGGATAACTTTTTATAAAAGTTAAAAACTGTGAAAAAAAAATAAGCCTTAAAAGGCTACACAAGAAATGAAAAAATAAGATTATTGAAACAGTCTCAAATCGTGCATAAATAGCCTATGAGGGCGATATAACAAATTTAGCTTACCAGCCTAGCAAAAAAGCCTTTACGCCTCTCTGCGAGCTTCTCTGGCTGTTTCATTCGCATATCCTCAAGCATCAAAGTTTGTTTGCTTAGTGTGTCAGTCAATTTACGACGCTCTTCTGCTTCCTTGTCCAAATTTTCCCACAGTCTTTCATTTTCTCTATCTTTATCAGAAATCCGTTTTTGTAATTCTTCAATTTGTTGCTTTAAAAGTCTGTTTTCAATATGTATTTCAAATGTATCATTTTGTTTTTTTTCTGTATCTAGAAGTATTTCCTTTGTTTCTTGTGGGCGAAATTTTTCATTAAAAACACGTGCTAATTCTGAAGCATCTAAAAAACGTTTATTGTTTTCCGAAGTGTAAGACAATTCACCATTTTTCATCATTTCGTAAAGACGTTTTCTAGTTATACCATCGAGTAGTTTAAGGGCTTCTGTTGGAGAGTATTTCATGTGCATCTCTTATGTTTCACTTTGTTTTTCAAAACATATTAATAATGTTTCTTGTGTGGTTCAACAGAAAACCCGTCACCATTGAAAATGGTGACGGGTTATAATCAATATTTTGTACATCCTATTGGGATGCATTTTTGCCGTTGGCGAAAAGAGGAGCCATTGAAGGACTATGAATAAAAAGTGCAGGATTCGCAAACCGCCATTTTTTGCATGTTTTTTAGAATTTCTTGCACTAAATTTTTTTAAAAGAGGGTTGACATTAGTCCTACAAAACAAGTTGTATCAATTCTATTTTAAGAAACCATATTCTGCATAGTTTTTTGCTTTCTATCTATCTTGTCACCAATCAAACCAGCTATCATAAAGAAGAATAGTGATATGATTTCTTTTTTATAAACTCCTAATAATATATTCAATGTATACACGTTGTAATCATCCTGAGTAAAGAATGATGCACAAAAAAAGCATAGTTGATATACTATAAAAGCCAAATGAAAATAGAATATTACCATTCCAAACCTGCGGAGACTAAGAAATTTGTTGATTAAGATAGAAATAGTAGAACTTATTACACCTGCAGCAAGAATAATAGCCCCCCATGCTATGCTAGTTGTAGTTACGGGGAAGGAAAATAATGTAAAACCAACAGCTTGATTAACAAGCCAAGATACAATTACACTGAGAAGAACCGTGCGATCTGATCGGAATAACATTGATACACCAATAATTGCAGCGAAAGGACTCGCACACCCAAATGCAAGTAAAACAATCATAGTTAATATAGTGATAAGTAATAACCAATCTATTGTTTCTTTGTATAATATAAAGGCATACATTTACCATCTCCTAAATATAAACTGCTGATCATTAATATTTTTAATAGCTGTCGAAATATTATTATTTTTTTGAAGAAAGGCACGGTTCATGAACCGTGCCTCCAAGTTATCTGGTAATATTAAGAGAATATAACCAGCCCTATCTCTTTCCCATATGTCACGAAATTCTCCTTCATTTAGAGTCCTATTACCGAAAGATGGATCTGCTAATGACACAGCACCTTTTATGCTTACTGAGCGAACAACAGTAAAATGATCCCGGTCACGATATTTCAGATATGCAACAACTGGTATTTTTAGCTTCTTAAGTGAATTAAAGTCGACTTTGAGACCAGTACCATAGTAGCCCCAATTTTTAGATACATTCGCCAAATCAGTAAAAGAATATTTATTTTCTTTTGGCATAGCAGATAGTATATCTATTTCTTCAATTTTAGTATTATAGAATGATGTTAGAATGGTTGCAACAGACGATGCACCGCAGGAATAATCAAAACTTTGTCTTACTATTCCATAATATCGTTGTTCTAAGAAAGTTTGCATATGTGCTTCTGAACTTTTAATGCAGAACATCAAAAATATAATACAAATGCTATAATATGCTTTACTGGGCATAATAGATACGACCCGATACAAACATCGTCAGATGATTTTTAGCATCACACTTCTCTAATTTAAGTATCTCAAGTGGTCCAATTATTTCTAGACGATGAGCATCACAAAAATCTATAACCTTTGCAAATATAATATCTAATGAATTTCCTGATACTTCAATATTGACGAAGAATGCTTCGTTGTTATTGAAATTATTATCTATAGCATTCACACAAACCGTTGCTATACCATTTTTAATAACTCCTAAATGTAGGATAAATTTATAGTATGTTTGTTTAATATACGTGAGCATTTAAAATCAGGTACTTTCTATAAAATTTGGATCAAATCCATCTCCATAAAACCTACCCCAAGCAACACCTGCAGCAAAACCATATGTTCTAGGAGAACTATACCAGACATGAGACCCATTACGAGGATCTGTATGATAATGTGTGAAGCGTCACCGCTGCCTGCATGGAACTCACGGACAAGTACTTTCTGTAAAATTTGGATCAAATCCATCTCCATAAAACCCACCCCAAGCAACACCTGCAGCAAAACCATATGTTCTAGGAGAACCATACCAGACATGAGACCCATTACGAGGATCTGTATGATAATGTGTGAAGCGTTCACCGCTGCCTGCATGGAACTCACGGATAGGTTTACCAGAGCTAGATTGACGAGCTAATGCTTGTGCAGTTTGGCGATTAGGTGCCCACACACTTCCTCCTTGTTTTACAATAGAGCCTGCAACACGCGTTGAAACCCATCTTTTTACAATCATTTTCCCCGCTGCAGTAAGGGCAACAACTGCAATTAGTGGTGCTGCCTGTCCTTCAATATTATCCATCTCATCTGCATTTAATTCAGATGCATTAACCTCTTCAGAAAAAGCAAACGATAGTTCATCATTAGATACTGCATGCAAGGACATACTGCTTCGGTTGAATAGAAGTGATGTTATAATAAGACAGACCAAAAGAAATGAGAAAACTTTAAACATTACGCAATACTTATAATAATTTAAAAAGAGTATGAAACCCCTAAAGTTGCTGTGCGATCTCCTAGGACTTCTATGCTAGAGTATACTTGAATATTTTGACCTTCGTCAAGAGAATATCCCATGCCAAAGTTGAATTGTGCATTAGTACGGGCAGGTGCAACTTCAATATTATTCAC
>JBDKJW010000123.1:0-6953 GCA_039796395.1 Bacteroidota bacterium | reverse complement strand
TATCAACGGTACTAAGAAAACTAAATGCGGTGGCAAATAATGGATGTAAATCCACATAGTTTTTTGCTTCGGAAATGGGTGCTTTATGCATATTATTTTATTTCGGTTTTTTCTGCTAATTTTTCCACTACTATTAAATCTGATAATTCCACATTCATGGGCAAGGCACCTACTTGAACAATGGCTCTTTTCCCCCTAATTTCCCTCACCTCCCCTACTTGATAGTTCTTGCGCATTTTTACTAAAGCCCCTACCTCAATTTGCTGGTTTAACTCCTTGTATTTCTGGTCTACTTTTTTGGCCAATTTATTCACTACAATTTCTTCCTTTCTTTTGAATAATAAATTTTGCAGATTTTTTATAACCTCTTGTTTATTTTCCGACCTCTTCCAATCTAATACAATTTGCTTCAGCTTTCTCTCCATATCTTTTAAATACACCAATCGATCTTCAGTTACTTTATTTTGATGCTTGATTAATTCTACCTGCTGTTTGTGCCGCTCTTTATCAATTACTTGCTCCATTTCTTTCTTTAGTCTATCATTCTCTTTTAGTAATCGATGTAGGTCTTTTTTCTCTTTTTCTAAATGCTGTAAATCTTGCTCGGTTCTATTGAGTAATCTATCGAGTTTAAAGTGATCATCATCTACTAATTTCCTTGCCCTATTAATTAAATGCTGGGGCAATCCAATTCTTTCCGCAATCGCAAAAGTATAAGAGCTACCTGGCTTACCCACAATGAGTTTATACATAGGTAGCAAATTCACTTCATCAAACTGCATAGCCCCATTAATGATGCCTTGTGTATGGTTAGCCATTACTTTTAAATTTAAGTAATGCGTAGTTACTACCCCAAAAGATCTTCTTCTCGATAACTCTTCCATTATTACTTCCGCAAATGCACCCCCCAAATTAGGGTCGGATCCACTACCCAATTCATCAATAAAGAACATGGTTTTCCCATTGGCATTTTCCATAAAATGCTTCATATGAATTAAGTGACTGGAATAAGTACTCAATTCAAATTGCAAGTTTTGCGTATCGCCAATATGTATAAACAACTGTTTAAAAATACCCATTTGAGAAACCGCACTTACAGGTACTAATAAACCACTTTGTAGCATTAATTGATTGAGCCCAATCGTTTTCATAGTAACAGTTTTCCCCCCAGCGTTGGGGCCGCTAATTACTAATATTCTGCTTTGTTCATCGAGCGTTACTGTAACGGGTATTGTTTTCTTTCCAGATTCTTTATTGTACAAAAATAATAAGGGGTGATAGGCATCAATTAATATAACCTGTGCTTTGTCGGCAATATTGGGCAGGTTAGCATGCATATTAATCGCTAATTGTGCCTTTGCCTTAATAAAATCAAACTCACCAATGATATCTATATAATGCAATAATAATGGGGCATATACACTCAATCTACCAGTTAGGGCACGCAATATTCTTTGTACTTCTTTTAATTCTTCATTTTCCAAACTAAATACTTCATTATTGAGTTCTATAGTTTCTTCTGGCTCAATAAATGCAGTTTTTCTACTATCACTCTCCCCATGTAATATTCCTTTTACTTGTCGTTTATGTTCCGAGAAAACGGCCACTACCCTTCTGCCATTACTAAAGCTTTCATCAATATCTGCAGCATACCCCGCCTTCGTCATTCTTTGGACTACTTTTTCAAACATACGCCTCAGTTCATTCCTTCTCCGAAATAAACTCATTCTAATTTTCTGTAATTCAGGGGATGCATTATCTTTTACGATACCCGATTCATCTAATACCTCATCTATTGAATCGGTTACCTGCTTTTCATAATACGCATTTTTTACTACTTCCGTTAGCGATGGGAAAGCCACTCTTCTTTCTGCATCAAACCACCTGAAAATAGTTCCCATACTCTCATTTAAGCGTCGAATTTGTATCCACTGCTCACCCACAATTAATGCACCGGGGATACCAAGCAGTTTTAGCTCTTTTCTAATATCTTGTAAAAAATCATTGGGAAAATATTGCTGTTGCAATAAAATCATTTTAAACTCATGTGTTTGCTTTAATTGCAACTCTATATAGCTACGATGCGTATGGATGCGTAAATCGGCAGCTTTTTGCTTAGCATAATTTGTTTTACACAAATCATCTACCAAAATCTTTATTTTATCAAACTCTAATTGAGTAAGTGCTGAATCAGGATAAACACGCATGAACTTCCGCTATTGATCGGCAAAGGTATGTTAATGCAACTTTATAAGGATAATTCAGGTATAGTATCCTTTGGTTTTGCAGGGAAAACTACCGATAAACTGTACATCAAGAAAATTATCTGAACAACGATCTGTGCGCCTAAAATTACATAAGTAGCCATAGATGCTTCCATCCAAAATTTTTCTGCGATGGCATGGTCAAAAATTGGGGTCGATTGATTTGCATATGTTGGTCGAACCACATTATAAGTGAAAAGTATAGCAAAAAGCAGAAAAATAGATAATAAAACATGTAATAAACGGAAAGTAAATTCACCTGCATCTCTACTTCTTAAAAATCGATGCAAAATATAGGGTACTATAAAAATCGCTAATTGTAAAATAATGATATTATTTCCTAAAATAAAGGGGATAGAAACACTTAAATAAGGATCAATAGAGAATAATTGATAAACTACCAATAACCCAAAAAATATCACTGCTGGTACAACAAGCAACAGTGCTTCCATTTGAAAGCTAAAATTTTTCAAAAAGGTTTTTACGCTCATAGCGGTTACGGTAATTGTAAAATTAACGCAATTCTGCCTAAGTATCGTATACACAGTTTCAAAATACAAAGTGGTAGGTATATCTTAGCAAAATGTTAAACAAATGCCTAGTAGAAAGGTTATTAACTTATAAACGTAGATAAGGTATGATAACAAGAAAAATGTCAACCCTTTTGCTCTCTTTCAGTACAATTTTACTGAGCTGTACTGCCAAAGAGCCTAATCAAGAAAAAACAATTGCTAATACTATGACAGAGATTTCAACAACTGTAAAAACCGATACAGCCACTTTTGGAGAAGGGTGCTTTTGGTGTACCGAAGCTTTTTTCCAACGTTTAGATGGGGTATTAAAAGTGGTAAGTGGTTATGGGGGCGGATATGTAGAGAACCCTACCTATGAGCAAGTTTGTGATAAAAATACAGGCCATATTGAACTAGCTAGGATAATATACGACCCATCAAAGATTAGCTTTGATGAGTTACTGGAAGTATTTTGGAAAACACACGACCCAACCACTATGGATCAACAAGGTGCTGATGTTGGACCTCAATATAGAAGTGCCATTTTTTATCATAATGCTGAACAAAAAGAGAAAGCAGAAAAATATAAAGCTGCACTCGATAAAAGTGGTGCTTGGAATAAGCCCATTGTTACGGTGATAGAACCTTTTAGGAACTTCTACCCAGCCGAAAATTATCACCAGAACTATTACAATGATAACCAAAATCAAGGCTATTGCCGATTTGTAATCAGACCTAAGTTGGAGAAATTTGAGAAAGTATTTAAGGATAAGTTGAAGAAGGGGGAATAAGTAAATAGTTAGAATAGGTAACTAAGGTTTGTCAGGCTGTCCGCCTAGGCGGAGTCGAAGCCTATATGTTACCCTACGACAAGCCGACGCCGTTGTTGGTCGCCGACCAACAACTAAAAGTCTTATTTTTATGGCATGAAGTCTGCTTACTTAGTTTTACTCAGTTGTACTTTTTGCATCTCATCCCTTTCTGCTCAAACCTTTACCCATGCAGATACTTTAAGAGGGAGCATTACCCCCGAAAGAGCTTGGTGGAATTTGTTGCATTACAAAATATTCGTTGCCCCAGATATTTCGCAAAAATCAATCACCGGTTCAGTTGGTATTCGTTTTAAGGTTGTCCGTAAACAAAAAAGAATGCAAATAGATTTGCAAGCACCGTTGCAAATAGATAGCGCTTTTTTGGCGAATGGAAGTAAAATAACCGCATTAACATATACACGCGATGGCAATGCTTTTTTACTAAATATACCCACTGCTTTAGCTGTTGGCTCATCGCAAACAGTTATTGTGTATTATCATGGAATTCCACGCGAAGCAGCAAGAGCCCCTTGGGATGGTGGATTGAGTTGGAAAAAAGATGCTAAAGGAAACCCTTTTGTTTCTACTTCTTGTCAGGGTTTAGGCGCCAGCGTTTGGTGGCCATGCAAAGACCATCAATATGATGAACCAGAGTTGGGTACCATCATTAGTGTAAAAGTACCCGATACATTAACCAATGTATCTAACGGTAAACTAAAAGAAGTAATCACTAATAACGATGCTACAAAAACCTGGGTTTGGGAAGTAAAGAACCCAATCAATAACTATAGTATCAGTATGAATATCGCTAAGTACGAATTAATTACTGATACGTATCAAGGTGAGAAAGGAATATTACCATTGCATTACTATGTATTAGCTTATAACAAAGACAGTGCCATCAAGCAATTTGCACAAGTAAAAACAATGTTGCAATGTTTTGAGAATTGGTTTGGTGCTTATCCTTTTTATGAAGATGGATTTAAAATGGTGGAAGTACCTTATTTAGGTATGGAACACCAAAGTAATGTGGCTTACGGAAATAAGTATAAGAACGGTTACTTAGGTAGAGATTTATCGGGCTCTGGCTGGGGTATGAAATGGGATTATATTATTATTCATGAAAGTGGACATGAATGGTTTGGCAACAATATCACTTCAAAAGATATTGCTGATATGTGGATTCATGAAGGATTTACTACTTATAGTGAAACTATTTATACAGAATGCCAAAGTGGTAGGCAAGCTGCTGATGAGTACAATTATGGCCTAAGAAAAAATATACAAAATAAAGACCCAATTATAGGCCTATATAATGTACAGAACCAAGGTAGTGGTGATATGTATTTTAAGGGCTCTGCCATGATTCATAGTATCCGAAACGCTATGAATAATGATCAACAATTTAAAAAAATGCTACGCGAACTTAATCGTTATTTCTATCATGGTATTGCAACAACTGAAACGCTGCAAAAACAAATGGAAAAGTATACCAGATTTTCACTAAAGCATATTTTCACACAATACCTTAGAACAACACAAGTGCCTGTTTTAGCATATTATTTTTCTGCCGACGGAAAAAAATTGTTTTATCAGTACAGCAACTGCGTAAATGGCTTCGATTTAAAATTAATTCTTCCTTCTCCCTTACACCTTACCCCTTCTACCTCAACCCTTCCTCCTTCTACCTTAAACCCTCTACCTCTTCGCTTACACCCTAAAGCTAACACCTGGCAGTCAGTTCCTGTAACAGGTACTGCTTTTAACCAGGCTATGCTATTGGAATTAGAGAAAAGGTATTATATTAAGTTGATGGAGAAAAAAGAAGGCGCAGTAAAAAACAACTAAGATGGGTAATATTCGTAAACAAACTATTATTTCCAGTGCTGTTGTTTATATAGGTTTTTTGATCGGTGCCATCAACACGCTTTTGTATACAAAGAAGGGCTTTTTTACCCAAGAAGAGTTTGCCCTTACACGAATCTTTTTTGATTTTGCACAAAATACTACAGCGTTCGGTGCACTCGGTGTAATACCCGTGATTTATAAGTTTCATCCTTATTATAAAGATAACCTTGCCAAAAGAGAAATTGATTTGATGAGTTGGGGAATGGTTACAGCTTTGGTTGGTTTTATGCTGGTACTTTTAAGTGGGTTATTTTTCGAACCCATATTTATTAAACAATATGCAGAAAAGTCGAAGTTGATTATTGATTTCTACTGGTGGCTTTTCCCTTTTGCTATGGGGCAATTATTTTTTACCGTAACAGAAAGTTTTGCATGGGCTATTCAAAAAACAATTCTATCCAACTTTCTAAAAGAAACTTTCTTACGTATACTCACACTTATACTTATATTGCTATTCTATACGAAGTGCATCACTTTTGCTACGTTCATTTATCTATTTTCTTTTTTATTCTTTTCCATTTTTATAGTATTAGCAGGCTATTTGTTAAAAACTAAACAACTTCATTTCCCAACAAAATTGAGTAGGGTAACCAAAAAGTTTTGGAAGAAAATGATGTCGATGCAATTATTACTATATAGCGGCACATTAGTCATGTCGATTGCAGCTACTATCGATAGTTTTATTATAGCCAAATTTCAGGGTTTAGCAGTGGTTGGCACATTTGGTTTAGCGCAGTATGCCGCTAACCTAATTCAGGTGCCTCAACGTAGTATTCAAGCAGTTGCAGTAGCTTCCTTATCACAGGCATGGAAGGATAAGAATTATATTGAAATCAATCGTATTTATAAACGTTCGTGCATCAATTTATTGATCATGGCACTTTTTATTTTTGGAAATCTTTGGTTAAATGCATTGGATGGTATGCGTGTGTTAAATATTCAAAAAGAATATGAAGCTGGACTAGGCGCTATTTTTATTTTAGGATTAGTACGTATTGTTGATGCTGCCACTGGTTTGAATGCGATGGTTATTAATACATCTACCTTTTGGCGATTCGATTTTTATAGTGGTATTGTTTTATTAGCACTACGTTTACCGCTTACCTATTTTTTAATTAAAGAATATGGCATTATAGGCTCAGCCGTAGCTGAATTTATGGCTTACACGGTTTACAATATTATCCGCAGTGAATTTTTACGTAGAAAATTTAGCATGCAACCCTTTGATCGTAAAACTATCATGGCATGTATAACTGCAATCCTTGCTTATGGCATTGCTTATTTTATTTTTCGAGATATGCACGGCTGGCTGGCCATTTTTGGGAGAGCAATTATATTTTCTGGCATTATGATCGCCGCTGTATTTCAGTTTAGGCTAACGCCAGATGCGCATCAGTTGCTTGGGAACTTAAGGAAGCGACTTAATTGGTAAAAAGTTAATAAGTAAACTAAGTAAC
>JBDKJW010000122.1:0-7094 GCA_039796395.1 Bacteroidota bacterium | reverse complement strand
GGGCCCGAAGGCGCTACCTGGCAAATCATAGAAAAAAATTCAACGAATAATAAACCCATTACTAAATTAGAAACCATCTTTACTAAAGATTAAAAGTGAGATTTAAGGTATAAGGTTTAAGGTGAAAGGCATATTCCTATAAAAAATAAAGTAAAAAATATTTACCCAATTAACCCCAAAGGGGTGAAATAATAATAAGAGAAATGAAAAAAATAATCTTCTCGATCTTCCTGCTAGTAGTGATCGCATCTTCCGCCCAAAAAAAACCGCTATTCGATTTAAGTGATCCAAGAGGGAATATGGATGCCTATATTAAAATGCGTTCATCACTAAATCCCAAAGATGAAGTAGTATTCTACGCTAAAGGGGCTATTTATGCTTATGATCCTGAGAAACCATGGAAGCATGTTTTCAATTTCGAAATGTACAATATAGCTAGAGTAGAAAAACTACCTGGTGATAGCGGTTGGAAATTGATTACGCGCGAAATGCTTGTGTATCAAGATCCTAAAACAAATGAGATTTTAAAAACTTGGAAGAATCCTTGGACTGGCGAGGAACTAGAAGTAGTACATGTTTGGAATGATCCCGTAAATCAAACATTTAGGTATGGTGCTTTTAAAGTGCCTTTTGAAAGATTGGGCGATGATCGTATCAATTTATACAATGATGTTCCTTTATCTTATCCATCACCACTTAAAAAAGCAGAATGGCCAGAAAACACTAGAACTGATGTGTACCAGGGCGCCGAGCTATTCAATTTTTTTATGAGTGAAAAAGATTTACAAAATCCGAAGTCAAATAATGCAACCGTAGATATTTCATGGACACGCTTCAGCGATTTTTTACCCTGGATGAAAATGGCTGCGCGCCCGGGTAATTTGCTTTATCAAAGCAGGGGCTACAAATTGAAAAATGGGTGGAATGATTTACCAAAACCAATTCAAGATTTTGTACTCGCTAATTATCCTGAATACCAGCATGCCCCTGAAACCTATACTTCACCAAATATGACGAGCTGGAAATATTACAAGAAAATAATGGAGGAGCGCAAGAAGAAGAATTAAGAATACCCATGTTGGTCGGGCGATCAACATGTAAACTTACTGCCAACGTTGGTCGCCTGACCAACGTTTTACCATCCTTCGTCAACAGATGGTTTCCCAGGCCCGCTTATTAAAAAATAAATAGACAATACCAACAACACAGTAGCAGGCAATGCCTGCGACACAGTGTGTTTAGGAAAAACGGTGGGTATTGTGACAGTTTTTTCATATTACCTATTTAATCTTGTTTGGTTAATCCTGCTTGTAACCAACGCAAATTGATTCCTATATTTTTAGTACCAGGGCTCGCCCAAGAATAAGTAATCGCTTTACTCACCCCAACTTCATACAAAGCTATCTTCAATACTTCTAGCTCTTTTCCATAAATAACAGCAGCTAATTCAATTTCGTATTTAGTGGATTTACCATCTTCTGTTAATAATCGTATCCGCTTACCTTGATCGTGCCAAATCTGGTTACGAAACTGGTGATACTCATTTTCGAAGCCCGCTTTTTGTAAAAGAATCCAACCTTTGTAAAAAGTACAGCGCTTCAACTTATGCGGTATTTTACCTTTATGTCCGAATACATAGCCGCCATTTTCATCATAAGCTTCATCCCTGATCCAAATTTCATTCGGCGTAAGCTGTAAGCTATCGGTGATGTAGATTTTCTTACCGCTGCGCTTACTAATAAAGTTGCAAGCTTTCTCTTTCATATAGCCGATGTATTTGCCATCGATCTTCTTCCACCATACACCACAGCCATCTGTTATTGTCATATCGGTTTTAGTAAGTGATGCTAATTTTTGTGGTGCTAGATTGGCATAATAATATGGTGTATCATTTTTAAAGCTATAGATATCTAATCGCGTAGCTTGTTCAATTCTATCTGTAGTGAAGCTATAAATACGTTGGCGATATACTTTGCTCGTATCTCCATCCATATATTGAATTACATAAAAAACATTGTCGCCAAATGCAGGTATGGAAACTTTTTTGAAGATAGAATGAATATGTTCATGCACTTCTTTTACTTTATCTTCTTTCTCTTTATATACTTGTTGAAAATTGTCGAATTCTCCTTCAAACCAACCTAGCATTTCTTTCATTTGAGTAGCGAAAGAATCTACAACTGGTACTTTTTTCTTCTGTGCATTGGTGGTTAAAGAAAGAAACGCGATACTTAGTAATAAGAATACTTTTTTCATATCATGCTTTTACAAAACTGCCCCGCCTAGGCGGGGCAGCATAACAATTAAACGCTTATCAAAACTAAAAATCAAAAGATATATAGGCTATCCATCTTCTTGGCAATTGAAGATATCCTTGTGCCCAAATAGGAACGCCAGCATTATTAAAATTAGGTGTGGTTTGTAACTGACCCATAGCAGTTGAATTCTCCGCTAAACCAGCAATATTCTGTACACTTTGACGATTGCCAATATTCTTACACTGTAAGCCAATACGCAATTCATTTTTACCCTTCATAGCCCAGCGGAAATAACCGCCACCATTTAACACGGCCAACTCCCCTAAGTTAATTAAGTTAGTTGCATCTGCGTAACGCTTACCACCGTTAATATTTGAGGAGAAATCTAGTCCAAACCATTTGTGGGTATAAATTGCGGTAGTATTCCAAATATAATCAGGTACACCTGGCAATTTATTACCTACCACATTAATAGATGTTTGATTATTACCCTCATTAATGATACTCAAACCAAATAAATCTTTGGTAACATCCACATCGGGTAAATTAGATTGGCGACCAATGATACCACCAGAAGTAGCATTTGAAATTTTGAAATCGGTAAATGTAGCATGCTGCAATGTTAAGCTTGATCGCAAACTTAGGCCTTTCAAGAATTGTGATGGGTTATAGGAAACAGATAATTCAGCACCCATTATTCTGTTTGAACCAAAAGGTTTAGATACTAATAATCCATTTTCAAAAATTGACGCTAATCTATTCTTAATCGTATTATAGTACAAGGCTACATCAAAGCCAACATCACCAGCTTGTTTTCTGAATCCTATTTCAGATGAAATAATGATTTCATTTCCCGATAAACCGTTTGGCAAGCGAGATAATGTGCTTGCGGTAGCATTAGATGCACCAACAGCAACATATTCTAAAGAGGTAAAGGCAGAATAGTCTGGCATTCTGTATGCACGGTTAACGTTAGCATACATAGATGTTGATCTATTAAATAGGTAGTTAAACCCAATAGATGCCGAATAATCACCAAAGTTTAGCTGACGCGTTATAGCACTATCAAAAGGTGCTTTTGTTTCGGATAAATTCATCCACAATGCATCATAACGCGCCCCTATATTCACCGTAAACTTATCATTAAATTTTGCCTCATATCCACCAAAAATAGCATTTACTTGCTCGGTATAATTACCTCTACGTGTAATTGATCCACGTTGCGGATTGGCTGTAGCACTTGCTATCGTAATATTCAACGGAATAGAACTTACCGGAGAAGTAGCTAAACGTGCTGGAATAATACCGCTAATTAATTGTATATCACTGGCATTCCCGGGATTTACAAAATGAGAGTAGCTATACGTTGTTGGACGAAGATTAGTGCTTGAGAAATAATAACCTGCTTGGAATGTATGTTTTACATTTCCTGAACTCCAGTTTTTCTTAATTCTGGCTTCGTTAATTAGATCATTATCATACGCATCGCCATCTAAGAACAAGCGAAAAGCACCACCAGCAGAACTATAAACAGTTCCTGTAGTAAGTGGTGTTGGCAATACCGCTGCCGAATACGCACCATTAGAATTATAGAATGAAGGAATCGAGAATGGATACTTAGTTCCACTTCCTAAAGATTGGTATCTAAACTTATTTTCAAAGAACCAACCATTACCCAACTCTCTTTCTACTTGAAAATTGAATTGAATATTTCTATTGAAATTTCCATCCGCTAATTGCTGATTAATATTTCTAGTGATTTGAACTCCATTGGCATCTGTAACTGCTTGTCCGCCCGGACGAGGCAGTGTTGTACTAGAACGCGTTCCAAAAACAGCATACGTAATATTGGCAAAAGCAGGATTAATAAACGTGCTCGTATTTCTCCAGCCATATGGCAATTTCATATTTGTTGGATCTACCGGTACATCTGTTAGGTTTTGGAATGAATATTTTGCAAATAATAAACCTACGCGAATTTTGCCTTTTCCATCTTTATTGATAAAATCAAAATTGCCTCTTAATTGATACCCTTGATCGTTATACCCTGTTTTACGATAACCCCGATCATCAATAAACCAACCACCTATATTATAACGTACAAGTTTATCTTTTGTCATTGAACCATTCACATTCCAATCCAGTCTATAATTTAAATAGTTATTATCGGTATGAATATTATCGTAGCGAGAAAATTTTACAGATCCATGTGTTTCTTCTCCACCCACTTTGCTAATCATATTAATTACACCAGCAGCAGCCGAACGTCCATAAACAGTAGCTGTACTTCCACGCACTACTTCTACTTTCTCCACATTATCATCGAAACCAAAACCGGCATCTGGTAAGCGGCCAGCACTACCAAAAGCAGGTAAGCCATCTAATAAAATACTAGTGTATACCAACCCACCCAAAGGGTTACCATCCGGGAAGCCCCTAATAACAACACCCCCTCTTCTACCCTGAGAATTATTAGCAAATACACCAGGCGTAAGCGTAACGGCTTCTGCAAAGCTTTCAGGCTTTATAGATTTTAATAGTTTATTGTTTATGATATCTACCGCTTGCGTTGTTTCCAATTTACGAACAGGCTGACGACCAGCTGTAACACTTACTTCATTCAGTGTACTCGTTTCTTCCTGTAATGCAACATCAACAGAGCTGCGACCAGCTAATACAATTTGCTGCTCGCGATAATTTACTGCACTAACAACAAGTGTTGCAGTAGTAGATTTTACTTTGATGATAAATTTTCCCTCCTTGTCTGTTACCACCCCATTCTTGGTGCCCTTTTCTGTAACCGATACACCTTCAACTCCCTTTTTATCACCGGAAGCAACCTTACCTGTAACACTCACCTGCGCAAGTAAATTATTAGTTACAAATAAAGTCAACGAAAAAAATACAATCCTGAGCAATTTGTTCATAGCAATTAATTTGGTTTCGTAAACAGTTAACTATATTAATCAATTTTAAAAATAAGACTTTTTTTGTAAGGAATATCTAATTTAAATAATTTTATTTTATAGCAAATTGATTAACTTAGTTAACTATTTTCATTTTAATCTCACTGTTTATGAACCTCAAACTGTTTCCAAATCATACGGGTATATGGGAGGGCACGTATACGCGGATAGATGCCAATGGCGTAAAACATGATCAATGGAAAAGCAAACTCACTATTAAGCTCTACGACATGAACAAATACCATCAAGTGAATGAATACACTTGGGCTGATGGTCATCATGAGCTACATGATTTTGGAGTTTGTGAATTCAATACAGATGGTGTGCTCATTTTCGATAACCCGCGCATATTAGGCAAAGCATGGGAAACACATGAAAGTGTATGCTTAACATGGAGCTATAAAAATCGGCCCGGCTCTCAACTCTTTGAAATGATCGATCTAATTGGCAACGGCAAACACCGTATTCGTACTTGGAAATGGAGCCAGGATGATCATTTCGAAGGACTAACGATGATTGAAGAAAGGCAAATAGCTACACAAGATCAAATAGATCCTGCTTTTTGGGTTGACCTTCCTGCTCGCCGATTTACCGGTAAATCGCGCTCAGATCATTAGTAGTAATAATAACATTAATAACACATAGCATGGCGATGACGATAACCGAAAAAATAATGGCTTTTAATAGTGGGCGCGATGCGGTTGTACCCGGACAATTAGTGTGGGTAAACGTTCACTCTGTGATGACGATGGATTACTTAGGCAAACAATGCTTTAAGGCATTTGAAAGCCTAGGTTCCAAAAAATTATTTGATAAAGAACGAGTGATTTGCGTAAGCGATCACCTCGTTCCTCCCCCCACCCCCGAATACGCCACCATGCTCAATGAATGGCGCGAAATTGTAAAAAGCTATGACCTGCCTTATTTCTATGATTTAGGTCGGCAAGGAATTGCCCATCAATTAATGGTAGAGCAAGGGCATGTACTTCCCGGCAAAGTATCAATAGGTACCGATTCGCATGCAAATACCTATGGCGCCGTAGGCGCCGTAGGAAATGCAATAGGCGTAACCGATGCAGCCATTGCTATGGCAACAGGCAAATGCTGGTTCCGTGTTCCTGAGTCAGTAAAATTTCATATCAAAGGAACATGGCAACCTTGGGTAATGGCTAAAGACCTGAGCCTACATATTATGGGTATGATGCACTGGAATGGCCATCTTATTTACAAAGCACTAGAGTACTGCGGACCAGCCATTGAAGCCTTGGATGTAGCAGGTAGAATGACTTTATGTAATATGACGGTAGACCTCGGCGCAAAGAATGGTATTATTGCCCCCGACAATAAAACGGCCGCTTATCTTCAACCCGTTCAGAAAGGCAATTGGGATATGATCGCCAGTGATGCCAATGCAAAATATGATGCCGTATATGAAGTGGATGTAACCAATGTTGGCCCAACAGTTTCACGGCCCGATAAATTAGATGATACAGTACCTGTAGAACAATTAGTAGGCACAAAATTTAATAAGGCTTTTGTAGGTACTTGCACTAACGGACGAACAGAAGATTTTGCCATTATGGCCAAAATATTGGAAGGCAAAAAAATTCATCGCGATGTGAATATGATTTGTATACCCGCTAGTACGCAAGTGTATTTAGAATGTATCCAAAAAGGGTATTTCGAAACCTTAGTAAAAGCAGGTGCAGCCGTAGAAACATCTAGCTGTGGGCCTTGCGCAGGTATTCATACAGGCGTTGCGGGTGATGGAGATATTGTACTCAGTGCCGGCAATAGAAATATGAAAGGCCGCATGGGTAGCAAAAATGCACAAATTTATTTAACCTCTCCTGCCGTAGTTGCCGCAAGC
>JBDKJW010000121.1:0-7526 GCA_039796395.1 Bacteroidota bacterium | reverse complement strand
TTTAGCCACATTTGTAAAAAATAATAAGGCATTACTTAATGCCGATGTGATCTTAATCAGTGACACATCCATGCTTAGTATGGAAAACCCATCTATTGACACCGGTGTGCGTGGGTTGAGTTATATAGAAGTTGAAGTAACCGGACCAAACCGCGATTTGCACAGTGGCGTATATGGAGGCGCAGTAGCTAACCCGATTACCATGTTGGCAAAAATGATCGCTTCTTGTCATGATGAAAACAACCATATCACCATCCCTGGTTTTTATGATGATGTACTTGAAGCCAGTGAAGCTGAGCGCAAGCAAATGGCCAAGGCACCATTTGATGCCAATGCTTATAAAGAAGATTTAGGTGTAACTGAGTTATGGGGCGAGAAAAATTGGAAGTAAATGGTATTTGGGGAGGCTATACCGGTGAAGGCGCGAAAACAGTATTACCTTCTAAAGCATATGCAAAAATTTCTTGCAGACTAGTACCTAATCAATCTTCAGCCAAGATCACAGAGAAAATAGTAACCTACTTCAAATCAATTGCACCTGCAGGTGTTACTGTAAAAGCAGAAGAACATCATGGTGGTGAGCCTTATTTAACACCCATAGATTCTGTTGCTTACCAGGCGGCTGCTAAAGCCATTACCACTACATTTGGTAAAGAACCAATACCTGTTCGTGGTGGTGGTAGTATTCCTATTTGTGCTTTGTTTGAAAAAGAATTAGGATTAAAAATTGTATTTCTTGGCTTCGGATTGGATAGTGATAACTTACATAGCCCCAATGAAAAATACAATATTGAAAATTTTTATAAAGGCATAGAAACTATTCCTTATTTCCACCAATATTTTGCTGAAATGAATAGCTAATGGAAGCTGTAAAAGAGAAAATACGAATTGATAAATATCTCTGGGCCATTCGTTTGTTTAAAACAAGAACCCTTGCAGCAGAAGCATGTGATAAAGGAAAAGTAAAATGGAATGGGGCTGCGGTAAAAGCATCCAAAACAGTACATATAGCTGAGGAATATGAAGTAAAAACAGAAGCCAAAAAATGGGTGATAAAAGTAACCGCATTATTAAATGCACGTGTACAATATAGTGAAGCCATTAAGCACTATATTGATATTACCCCAGAAGAAGAATTGGATAGGATAAAATTTGTGGCAGCTAGTTTTCATACGGGTAAGCGTTTGAGTAAACAAGGCCGACCAACAAAGAAAAATTTACGCGATATAAAAGATTTTTTAGAAGAATAAATGAAGATAGATATCATTACGGTTGTACCGGGTTTATTAGAAGGCCCCTTCTCGCATAGTATCATGAAACGTGCGCAGGAAAAGGGTTTGCTACAAGTACAGGTGCATAACTTAAGACAATGGTCTATTAATAAACAGGCGCAGGTAGATGATTACCAATATGGTGGCGGTGCGGGTATGGTACTCATGTGTGAGCCATTAGCTAATGCGATTGAATCCTTACAAGCAGCTACAAGCTATGATGCCATTATTTATATGACCCCTGATGGAAAAACATTAAACCAACAAACCACTAACCAGCTTTCTTTACAAGAAAATTTATTGATCATTTGCGGGCATTATAAAGGCATCGATGAACGTATCCGACAAAGATTTATCACCCACGAAATATCTATTGGTGATTATGTATTAAGTGGGGGTGAACTGGCTGCGGCTGTTTTAGTAGATGCGATTGGCCGATTACTGCCAGGTGTATTAAATGATGAAACATCTGCCCTCACTGATTCTTTTCAAGATAATTTATTAGCACCACCGGTGTATACACGTCCGGCTGATTTCAGGGGCGATAAGGTTCCTGAAATACTCTTGCAGGGTGATCCCAAAAAAGTAGAAGAATGGCGCTACGAACAATCTCTAGCCCGTACCAAAACACGCCGACCCGATTTAATTGAGGACGAGGAATAACGCTTATCCCTTTTTAGCGCCATCCCCCATTTTTAACACCCTACACTCAAATAAATGAGGAATTTCGTAGCCTTATGAGAATTATGGGCTGCCTATGGGCACTACTGTTATGTACATTAACTATTGCGCAACAACGGAATGGTGAAACTTTTCAAAAAGATTACCAAATTCATGTTGGTAAAACAAAAGATGCTATAAAGATAGATGGTGAATTAAATGAAGCTGCTTGGCAAAACGCCCAAATGGTTACCGATTTTTGGCAGAAATACCCCGACGATAAAAACAAAGCAAAAAGTAAAACGGAAGTTCGAACGATATATGATGACAAATTTTTGTATATCTCATTCAAAGCCTATGATAGCGGTAAGGCTTTTATACAAAGTTTAAAAAGAGATGTAGGGCATGATGGGAACGACTGTGTTGCTGTTATACTAGATCCTATCAATACCCGTAATAATGGATTCTTTTTTGTAGTAAATGCATATAATGCGCAGAGTGAAGATCAATTAAACTCTGCCGGTAATGGCGCCAGTTTTAGCTGGGATCAAACTTGGTACTCAGCCACAAAAAGAACAGCGGGGTATTGGACAGCCGAAATGGCGATTCCCTTTAAATCGATCCGCTACAATGCTGATAAAAAAACATGGGGTATCAATTTTTTAAGAGTAGATACAAAGAATAATTCTTATGATACCTGGACGAACGTACCCGTTAATTTTAGGTCTTATGATATTGGCTATACAGGCGCTTTGATTTGGGATGATATTCCACCAAAACCAGGTGGGAACAGTGTTTTAGTGCCTTTTATAACTACCGAAATCAATCAACCAGCTGGCGGCCCTACCCCTATCGAATTAAAACCAAATGCAGGCTTTGATGCTAAAATTGGTTTAACCTCTTCTTTAAATTTAGACCTTACCGTAAATCCAGACTTTTCACAAATTGAAGTAGATAGGCAAGTAACAAATCTTACACGTTTTAATATTTTCTTCCCCGAAAGAAGAACTTTCTTTTTAGAAAATGCCGATTTGTTTTCAGGGTTTGGCATAGATCCTATTCGCCCCTTTTACTCCCGAAGAATTGGCTTAGATAGAGATGGAAATAAAATTCCTATTTTATTTGGTGCAAGAGTTACGGGCAATATAGCTAAAACCACACGTATTGGTTTCATGAACATGCAAACAGGTAGGCAAGGTGATTATGCACCAGAAAACTATACAGCAGTTTCTGTGGACCAGCGTGTTTTAAAAAGATCTGTATTAAAGGGGTATTTTTTAAATAGGCAAAGCTTCATGACCGACGCTGAAAAAAAAGCCGACCCATTAAATGAATATGGCAGGAATGCAGGAATGGAATTTAATTATTCCAACTTAGCAGGAACATGGCAGGCTTGGGGCACATTCCATCAATCGTATAAGCCTAATACGGTGGGTGAAAATAAGTACATGAGTGCTGGTGTTTCACACAATGCAAGAAATTTAGGCTTAACAATTGATCTCACTTCTTTAGGTACTAATTATTATGCCGACATGGGTTTTATTGAGCGTATTGAAAACTATGATGCTGCAAAAGATACAATCATTCGTTTAGGATTTAATCATGTATATAGCAGTGTTAATTATAGAATCATTCCAAAGAAAGGCAAAGTAGTTGGCTATAATATGGAGGTTGAAAATTATATGGTTTTCAATCCTAATGGCAGTTTTAATGAGCGCTCGAGTAATGTTAGCCTAAATACACAATTTAGAAATACAGCTAACTTAAATGTAGAGGTTACGCAAAATGAAGTACACTTGCTCTATCCTATTTCTTTTACAGGTGAAACGCCTTTACCCGTTGGCATTTATAACTATAGCAATGCTTTTGTTAATTATAGATCCGATTTTAGAAAACCAGTTAGTTTTTTTACGAATATGGGTTTTGGCGGTTTTTACAACGGCACTAATCAATCTTTTAGAGCTGGTTTTACAATTAGAAAATTACCACATCTAAACTTTGATCTCAATTTTCAGTATAATAATCTGAGATTCCCCGGTGTGTACGGCAGTACTGAGCTTTTCCTTATTTCCCAGCGAACAGAAATTAATTTTTCTACAAAAATATTCTGGACTACTTTCTTACAGTACAATACACAACGAAATAACCTAAATATCAATAGTCGATTGCAATATCGCTTTAAACCAATGAGCGATCTGTTTTTAGTATACACCGATAATTATTTTACCGATCCATTATTTAAAAGCAGAAGTCGCGCATTGGTATTCAAATTGAATTATTGGCTTAACCTATAAGCCAGGCCTCAAGCCAATTACAGGTACTTGCTTTTCATTAATCAGTTTATTTAATTGCTTTAACTCATTGCTCATTACAGCTTGGAGCTTATTTAACTGCAGATCTGTTTGTGCTGCTAAATCTGCAAATGTTTCAACAGCTTGCTTTGTAGGTGGGTTTTGTCCACTCGCAGCCACACCCCATAACCCTGCAATTTTATCATTCAAGCGAATAGGAAAATTGAGTACGTCTTGTCCGCTTTTCGATTTTGTTTGATATAATGCTTCTTCAATAGTAGTAAGCTGTTTTGTAACTGAATCACTCATCTGTTTGATCTCCTTATTTGTTTTAAGATCTATTCTACTATTCAAATCGTTGATCTGTGTTCTAACGGTTCTGATATTGCGAATCGCTTTTTGAATATCATTGAATTTATCACGTATTTGCAATAAAAATCCTACTTGTGCATCGTAATCAGCTTCTTTCATATTATAGGTAGGGTCAGGCCATATTTCAAATGGTCTTTGAATAGTATCATTTTTAAAAGCTATGCTGATACTATATTTACCTGGTGCTACTTTTACAGCGCCTACTCCGCCATTCCAAAGTATCATACCATCAATACGTTCCCCCGGTGCGTGGTTCATATCCCATACAAACTGGTTCATACCTTCTGAAATGTCTATTTTATTAGCCACTTCTTTGGCATTTGTACTAAATGTTTTTAAAACTTTTTCTTGTTTATCATAAATAGTGATGGTGCATTTACTACTATCCGTTACCCCTTTCAAATAATAATTAACAACCACACCGCTTGGTGGGTTTTCACCTGCATTAGGTTCAGTTGCAGTTGTACCTCTTCTACCCCTTCTTCCCCCACCTTCTAATCTATAGGTTTCATTAATAGGGTATATATGAAAATCCTTTGAAGTAAATCTTTTATCTTTTTCTTGTACAATAGTAAGATCATCTATTACCCAAAAAGAGCGGCCTTGTGTGGCCACAATTAAATCATTGTTCTTAATAGTAATATCCGTGATTGGAACAATTGGTAAATTCAATTGAAAGGATTGCCAGTTTGCGCCATCATCATAACTGATATACATACCATATTCTGTACCTGCATATAATAAACCAGCACGTTTTTTATCTACCCGAATAGCTCTTGTGAAATGCATAGCCGGTATGCCATTGGTGATTTTCTTCCAAGTTTTGCCGTAGTCTTCTGTTTTGAATAAGTAAGGTGCAAAATCATCCAACTTATATTTTGTACCAGCAAAATAGGCAGTGCCTTTTTTATACGGATCTGTATCTACACAATTCCACATCATCCATTTACCTGCATCGGGTGGTGTAACATTTTCCCAGTTCTTTCCACCATCTTTACTAACATGAATTAAGCCATCATCACTACCCGTCCACAACACATCTTTTTCCAATACCGATTCGGCTGCAGTAAAAATGGTGCAATAATACTCTACTGAAGTATTATCTTTTGTAATGGGGCCACCACTTGAAGCTTGTTTTGATTTATCGTTTGTAGTTAAATCGCCGCCCAGTGTTTCCCAACTTTGTCCTTCGTTTTCGGTAACAAATAAATGATTACCACCTGCATATAATTTCTTAGGATTATGAGGAGAGAAGAAAAAAGGGAAATTCCATTGAAAGCGATATTTCTGTACATCGGCACCGGCACCCATCGGATTATCGGGCCAAACATTGATAGCGCGCGATTCGCCTGTTCTATGATCCCTTCTTTCCAATAATCCACCGTAATTACCACCATAAACAATTTCTGGGTTCAGTGGATCTGCTACTACATAGCCGCTTTCTGAACCCGCCGTAATTTCCCAATCTCGTTCTGTAATGCCTGAACCCGTTGTTCTGCTTTTAATACGAACGGTACTATTATCTTGTTGTGCCCCTAATATTCTATAAGGCACTGCATTATCGGTGCTTACTCTATAAAACTGTGCAGTGGGTTGGTTATTCATTGTACTCCAAGTTTTACCCCCATCAAAACTTGTTTGTGCACCGCCATCATCGGCAACAATCATTCTATTTCCATCAGCAGGGTCGATCCATAAATCGTGGTGATCTCCATGCGGTGGTGCCGTATTAGAAGATTGAAAAGTATAGCCTCCGTCTTTACTTACCATAAACTGTACATTCGGACAATACACCAAATTCTCGTTCTTAGGATCCACAAATACTTTAGTGTAGTACCATGCACGCTGACGAATATTATTATCACTAGAAGTGAGTGCCCAAGTTTCGCCGCCATCATTACTCATATACAAGCCACCCTCTTTATTTTCAATAATTGCATATACTTTATCCGTATTAGAAGGGGCAACTGCTACACCCACTATACCCCAAATACCTTTGGGCAATCCTTTTTTAGTAGAAATAGCCGTCCATGTTTCACCACCATCTACACTCTTGTACATACCACTTCCTTCACCACCGCTTTCCATACTATAAGGTGTTCTTATAACCCGCCACATACCAGCATAAAAAACAGAAGGGTTACCAGGCTCCATTACTAAATCGGAGCAACCAGTTTGGTTATTGATGTATAAAGTTTTCTTCCAAGTTTTACCACCATCTGTTGTTTTGTAAATACCGCGCTCTTCATTTGGGCCGAATAAATGGCCCATCACCGCTACCCACAAAGTGTTTGGATCATTAGGATGAATTACTATTCTAATGATATGCCTACCATCTTTCAACCCAATATTTTTCCAAGTTCTGCCTGCATCATCGCTTCTCCACATACCGCCCAAACCCTCTGCCACATTACCACGCATACTATTTTCACCTTCCCCAACATAAACAACCGATTCATCACTTGGTGCCACAGCAATTGCACCAATGGTGCCACCATAGTATTTATCAGATACGTTTTTCCAGTTATTACCACCGTCTATTGTTTTCCAAACACCACCACCCGTAGCGCCAAAATAAAAAGTGGTTTTATTTTTATAACTACCTGTTGCAGCGGCACTGCGCCCGCCTCGGTACGGACCAATAGAACGATATTTTACTTTTGTTAATAGAGGCAATTCACTACCCTCTTCTTTTAGAGGGGCAGCAACTGATTTTTTGTTTTTAGCATTTTGGGCAATAGCAGAAAAGCAAAGCAGGCAGATAGCTGCAGTTAGTATTTGTTTCATGGTAAGCAAATTGGATAAGTAAAATAAGTATTCCTATTTGCTTAACAAAATAAATAAGGAGGAATGATTAGTTACCCGTGCGGTACCACTTACTATCGATCCCTTCGTTAATTTTTATGGTGGTATTTTCTACCTGTGTTTCAAC
>JBDKJW010000120.1:0-7169 GCA_039796395.1 Bacteroidota bacterium | reverse complement strand
AATGCCGGTTTAGGTGCCGCTGCTCGTCCTAGCCCAACTGGAACAAATACCGATTGGCAGAGCGTTGTATTTAATAACAATGCTATGGCAGTTCAACAAAATATTAGTTTCTCTGGAGGTACACAAAAGTCTACTTATTTCTTCTCTTTAAACTATTCTGATCAGCGTGGTATTTTAATTAGTAATAGAAATAAAGCGTATCGTTTACGTTTTAATTTTGAAACTGAAGTAAATAAATATGTGAAATTTGGTAATAATCTAACTTTAGCCAAACAAGAAGATTATGGTCAGAATGATGGTACTAATGCCCTTAGTGGTGGTTTAGCTTCTACTATGCGTATGCTACCTAACGTAGACCCTTTTAATCCAGCTCATCCTACTGGTTTTAACATATTAGGCCCAGCGCTAAACTCAGTTGGTTTTGGTCCAAACTTAATAGGTATAGATGATAACTATACAAATCCAGCTTTCACATTAACTCAAAATTTATTTGTTTCAGATAAATTAAGAGCTGTGAATAATAGCTTTGTAGAATTATCTATCATGAAGGGTTTGAAATTCCGTTCTACATTCACATTTGATGTATTGAATGAGTATGCATTTTCTTCTTTATCGCCCATTCATGGTGATGGATTTGGTGCACAAGGTTCTGCCACAAATACTTCACAAAATATTTGGCGTTGGGTATTTCAGAACTATGTTAACTACAACAAATCTTGGGGTAGTCACAATTTATACGTAACTGCTGGTCAGGAAGCTCAGCGTGATCAAAGCCGTTTTGTACAGGCTTCTTTACAACAAATTTCAGATCCTTTCTTCATCGGCCGTAATTTAATCAGTGGAACTGGTGGATTACAGTTTGGTGGTGGTGGTTTTGGAAGAGCAGGTTTCCAATCATTATTTGCCCGTGTTAACTATGATTTTGCCAGTAAATATTTCTTACAGGCTTCTGTAAGAAGAGACGGACAAAGTTCATTAGCCCCAGAAAACCGTTTTGGTATTTTCCCAGGTTTTTCTGCTGGTTGGAGAGTTTCTCAAGAGAAATTTTGGGATAATTCTAAATTCCTAAGAGAGTGGTTTAGCGATGTGAAATTGAAAACTTCTTATGCTGTTGTAGGTAACCAATTAGGTGGATTCCCTTACTTGAGTACATTTAGCTCAGCTGCTTATGGTAACTTACCTGGCTTGGCTCCAAACTTAGTAGGTAATAGAACGCTACAGTGGGAGCAAAATAAGAAATATGATGTGGGTGTAGAAATCGGACTTAAGGGTGGTCGCTACAATGTTGGTATCGATTGGTTCTTAAATGATTTGGATAAGTTGGTACTTGGTGTACCTACGCCAAACTCTGCTGGTATTCCGGGAAACTCTATTTCTCAAAATATTGGTACAGCGCGTAATAATGGTTTAGAAGTTAGTGTGGGTGGTGATATCATTCGCAAGAAAGATTTCACTTGGAACTCAAGCTGGAATCATACTGTGCTAACCAATAAAATTACCTCTTTGTATACAATTGGAGGAGCACCAGTAACTAGTATTCCTGGTACTTATAACTTGTTGAATGTAAATAGTTCGCTTAACGTTTTATGGGGATTACAATATGCAGGTGTTAATACAGCTAATGGTAACCCCATGTATTATAATGCATCAAATCAGTTAGTACAACATAATATCGCGAATGGTGCGTTCTATTTTGCTAATAACTTAAACGATCCCACCTTTGGGGCTCAAACTTCATTAGGTATTGTAGATCGTAGATATTTAGGGTTAAGCTTACCTACATTCTTCGGTGGTTGGAATAACTCATTCCGCTATAAAAACTTTGGATTAGAAATGTTGATCCGCTACTCTGGTGGTAATAAAATCATGAACATTACTCGCCAAGAAGCGTTATTAAGCCAAAACTTCCATAATAATGGAACTGAAATCTTAGGTCGTTGGACTACCCCTGGACAAGTAACAAATGTTCCAAGAATTGTTCAAGGTCAAGGTAATGCGATTAACCAGAATGGTCTCGCCACTTCAAGATTCATTGAGCCAGGTGATTTTATTCGCTTACAAAATTTAACTGTTAGCTATACATTCGATAATAAGAAGTTAAGTGAAAAAACGAATGGCTATATTAAGAGTGTACGCTTCTTTGTACAAGGTCAGAACCTAGCTGTTTGGACTAAGTATAGTGGATTAGATCCTGAAAATGCTTCACAGGCTGGTCAGGATAATGCAGTAACACCTCAGTTAAGAGTTATTTCAACTGGTTTAAGTGTTGGATTTTAATACATAGAATAAAAAAAATATAAAAAAATGAGATTCAATAAATTTTTAACAGCTACAGTTCTTTCAGCCATTACGCTTGGAAGCATTGGTTGTCAGAAAGTATTGGAGGAAGCTCCCTACAATGCATTTACTGATGAAAGCATTTTCACCACTCCAGAGCGTGCTACGCTTGCACTTAATGGTGTGTATGATGCTGCTCAAACAGGTGGACCAACATTAGGAGGTCGTGGTTATCCATTCGGTGCTGCAAATGTGCAGCAAGGTGATTGTCGCGGTGAAGACATGATAAATGTTGCGGCATTCTACCAAATTACGTACCAGGCAACGTATAGCCCCACTACGGCTAACAACGTAGCGTTCTGGGATAATACCTACAACCTGATCAATAAGGCAAATATTGCCATTGATGGGTTTAGAAAAGCTGGTTCAGGTGGTATTCTTTCAGCTGCTTTAGCAATTCAGTTTGAAGCAGAGTGTAGATTTTTAAGAGCCTTAGGACATCATGAAATGGTTACTCATTTTGCACGCCCCTTCTTAGATGGTGCAGGTGCTCAATTGGGGATTCCTTACAGAGAATATGCGGTAACTGGTTCAGCTACTTTAGATCGTTTAAAAACAGAGCCACGCCCAACCGTTGCTTTCGACTATCAGCGTATATTATCTGATTTAACTTTTGCAGAAGCTAACCTACCACTTACACAGGGTTTAGGTCCAGTTCGTGCTACACGTGGTGCTGCTATTGCATTAAAAATGCGTGTTCGTATGCATATGGGTCAGTGGGATAGTGTTAGAATTGAAGGAAACAAATTAATTCCTACTGCATTAACGCCACTTAATCCTTCAGCTACAGCTAGTGTTGTTGGTGGTTACTCATTACAAGCAACTCCACAAGGTGCTTTCGGTTTACCTGGTGGTAATAGCATTACTGCAGAGAATATCTTTACTATTAAAAATGATCCGTTAGATAATGGTTCTGTAAATGGAGCACTAGCTTCTCAGTATGGAACAAATGATCTAGCAGGTCGTGGATTAGTATGTGTATCGCCGATCATTTGGAATAGAACAGATTGGAGATCAGATGATTTAAGACGTTCTGCTTTATACCTTCAAGGTGCTACTAATAATGGTACTGCTGTGGCAACTGGTCAAGCAATACTTACCAGAAAATATACCGACTATGTTGGTAGAGGTGATAACAATCCTATTATACGCTTTGCGGAAGTTATGCTAATTCAAGCTGAGGCAGAAGCCCGTTTAGGAACTGGTGTATCGGCTAGAGCTGTTGACTTGTTGAATATGGTACGTAATCGTGCGTTTGCTACTCCGGCAACTGTACAATATACCACAGCAAGTTTTGCAACTCAGGCAGATTTAGTTGCAGCAATTTTATTGGAACGTAGAATTGAATTCTTAGCTGAAGGAAAACGTTGGCAAGATATTCATAGAACAGTTCAAGATCCTATTGCTTCATTACGTCCTGCAGGTATTCCGGCAAAAGTTGTTAACGGTACAACTGGTATGGGTCAGTATGGGTTTGGTGTTCCGGTAACACCTGGGCAACCAGCTATTCCCTATTCAGATTTCCGTTTCATTTGGCCTTTACCGGTTGGTGAAGTGAGCCAAAACCCAATTGTTGTTCAAAATCCTGGTTACTAAAATCTAAATTTTAAAAAGCATGAAAAAAATATTTTTTAATAAAACAGGGTTGTTTGGGTTGCTTTTTGGAGCAGTTGCTTTAACAACTTCTTGTAAAAAAGAATTACCTGCAGCACAGGCAGATCCAACCCCAGTGGCATATGTGGCAGTTCACAATATGGCATTATTAACAGGTGGTAACTCATCTGTGTTTGTTAATGGTAATCAATTAGCACTTGCTGGATCTAATGTTGCGTTAGGAGTTGGTGCTAGCTTACTGAGTAACTATATAGCGGTTGCTCCTGGTTCTAATACTATCGGTGTAAGAACAGCAACAGGTACAGCTAATTATGCTTCTCGTACTGTTGATTTGGCTAGAAATACGGGTACTTCATTTTTTGCTTTTGATACGTTAACATCTACTGGCTCTGCAAGAATGTTAGCACTTAGTAATGATCTTAAAGCACCTGCATCTGGTACAACAAATATGCGTTTCTTGCATTTTTCTCCCAATGCTGGTCCACTGAATGTTACATTAGTAAGAACATTAGATCAGTTTGGTGTTGCTGCTAGCGGAACGGTTGCATTAAGTAATGTACCTTATATTGGTGCAAGTGCCACACCTAATGAAGCTACTTTATCTGCCTATAGTAATATTCCAGCAGGAACTTATACGTTAACAATACTATCTGGTACAACAGCTATTTTTGGGCCAGCCTCAGTTGTATTTAGAGAAGGAAAAAACTATAGTTTACTTATTCGTGGTTTTACTTCTGCTCGTCCGTCGATACCAACCGGACAAACTTTAGGAGCTGCGTTGCTTTTACATAATCCATAGAATTTACATATGAATTATACAAAGAGGGCTCCAATTTTATTGGAGCCCTCTTTTATTGGGGGATATAATAAACTACTTCAATACTTCCGCTAACTTAGCTTCTAATCCGATACCTCTTAAATCGGAAGCTATTATTTTTCCCTGAGGATCAACCAGAACATTGAAAGGAATTGCATTAAATTGATATTGCTCGGTAATAGGGTGACTATTCCAGTCGGATAAAATACTTATTTGCTTCCAAGTAAGCTTATCCTTAGTGATGGCTTTAATCCAATCTGTTTTATCTTCATCTAACGATACACCCAAAATAGTAAAATTTTTATTTTTATACTTCTCATAGGCTGCTACCACATTTGGATTTTCTTTTCTACATGGTCCACACCAACTTGCCCAAAAATCTACTAATACGTATTTGCCTTTCAAACTACTCAAAGAAAACAACTTGCCCGATGTATCAACTAAACTAATGGCTGGGGCTTGCTTATTTAATAAGCCATATACTGCTTCTGTAGGCTGTTGTGGTGCTTTTGGTGTAGCATTTACCAGCTCTTGTATCTTCTTTAAACCAGTATGTTCCTTAAACTTGTTAGCCGATTCATTGGCAATAACTTTTAACTCTTCAGCACTCAGCGTTCGAGAAGCCATACCTATTGCATAATAACGCGCTGCTGCACTTTCACTCGATTTAATAAATGAGCTTACAGTATTATTCATCTCTTTAATCTTAGCATCCCTTTTTCCCCGATAAATACTCAGTATACTATCTGTAGCTTTTTGTTTTTGTAATGTATCAATTTCTACAAATACAGCATACAATGCAGAATCTTGCTTACGATAAGTTTCAAATAAAGTATGTAGTGATGCAGATGCTGGAGAGCCCTTTACTGTATAGTTGCGATATTGGTTTACATCCATACTTACTTCTATCTCATCATTATCATTTACCAATAACATATCTGGGCCATCGGCCACTACTAAACGATATAAACCTTCTTCTTTGCCAATTCCTTTTAGGGTAAACTTTCCATCTTTACCAATGCTGGTTGAATCTAAAACAATGGGCTGCTCGCCGCCAAAAGGAAGTTCTTGTAAATATAATTTGGGCAACGGTGCATTTTTTACTGTTCCTGTTACGGTAAAAGCACCGTATTTCTTTTGCTGACAAGCAGTTACGAGTGTACTTATTGCCATAAGTACGACTGCTGATTTTTTTATCATGTTATTTTAATTTGTCTTCTAATAATTGCGTAACTAATTTTGGATCGGCCTTACCCTTACTTCGCTTCTTTACATCGCCTACAAATAATCCGATCAACCCTTTCTTCCCCTTTTTATATTCGTTAACTTTCTCGGGCATTGCAGCAATTGTTTCATCAACCCATTTCACTAATTCATTGGTATCACTAACTTGTAGTAGCTCCATCCTTTCAGCTATACGTAATGAAGATTCATTTCCTTTCACCATTTCTGGAAAAACTTTTGAAGCAGCCATTGAAAAATTAAGTTTGCCGCTTTCTACTAATTCAACCAACTCAGCCAGTGATGTTACTGAAATTGCCGACTCATGTATTGTAGTATTTGTTTCATTGAGGTACTGTTTCACAGGACCAAGCACCCAGTTGGCAGCGCTTTTATAATTAGCAATCTGCTGAATAAGTAGTAAATAAAAATCGGCAATCGACTTATCATCTGTTAACTGAGTTGCATCATAATCGCTTAAGCCATATTTATCTTGCAATTGTTTAAATAATGATTTCGGTAATACCGGAAGCGATTCTTGTAATTTATTTATATGTGCCTTATTAATGCGAATGATCGGTAAATCGGGGTCGGGGAAGTACCGGTAATCGTTTGCTTCTTCCTTATCTCGAATGGCAAATGTAGTATCATTGCTAGCATCAAAACTTCTGGTTTGTTGGATAATTTTATTGCTTGCATCTAATGCTGCAGTCATCCTCACTATTTCAAACTCAATAGCTTTTTTTACATTACGAATTGAGTTCAAATTTTTTACTTCTACTTTGGTGCCTAACTTTTTATCTCCCTTTAAACGTAAGGAAATATTGGCATCACAACGCAAACTTCCTTCTTCCATATTACCGTCACAGATGCCTAACCACCTTACCAGTTTACGAATTTCAGTAACATATTGATACGCTTCTTCTGCTGAAAATAAATCTGGCTCTGTTACGATTTCAATTAATGGTGTTCCTGCTCTATTTAAATCAATACAAGTAAATCCTTCTTCTAAATCGTGAATACTTTTGCCTGCATCTTCTTCAATATGTATTCTATTGAGTTGTATATCTCTTGTTCCTTCAGTTGTTTTTATTGTTACATGTCCTCCTTGGCATATAGGGGCAGTGTGTTGAGAAATTTGATAGCCTTTTGGCAAATCGGCGTAGAAATAATTTTTGCG
>JBDKJW010000119.1:0-7171 GCA_039796395.1 Bacteroidota bacterium | reverse complement strand
ATAAAGGCATCAACGGGCTTAACGAAATAGCGTGTAAATAAAGTATCAAAGAATCTTTTTTCATGGGGGACGATATTATCGGCGATACATACCATATTTGAGTAATTGTTCTTTCGTACAATCCGTAAAATGGTACCAAAGCAGGGCCCAAAAAATGGCATCCAATATCTTACTACTATTAAGGAGGCATTTCTTTTTTTTATTTCTTTGCCAATTTTAATCCAGTTAAAAGGATTGATGGAATTGATTGTTGGGAGGATGGTAAGATTTGTTGGTTGGGGCGCATCACTATACTGGGATTTACCCGGGAAAAGAAAAGAGGGGTATTGTAAAGAGAAAGTATAGATTGTAACGGTATAGCCTTGTGATTGAAAAGCCATGGCTAGGCGTTCATTAAACGTAGCAATACCGCCGCTTCTAAAGGGCCAACTGGTTCCTATTAAAATAAGCTCTTTATTCATGAGCTAAATTTTATAAACCAATTTTTGAATCTATGAGATAATGATTTCTTTCTCCGGAGTTTCTCACTACTAATTCTGCTATGAAACCCGATAAAAATAATTGCATACCAATAATCATCGTGGTTAATGCAATATAGAAGAATGGTTTATTGGTTAAGCCAGTTTCGGGCTGTATAATTTTACTAATGATTAAATAGATACTTGAAACCAACCCAATTAAAAAAGAAAGGGTACCATACAATCCAAAAAACTGCATGGGGCGTTTTCCGAATTTTCCTAAGAATATAATTGTACCTAAATCGAGAAAACCATTGATAAAGCGGCTCCAACCAAATTTGCTGGTACCATATTTACGTGCTCTATGCTCAACTACCTTCTCTCCAATTTTACGAAAGCCACTTTGTTTGGCGATTACAGGAATATAGCGATGCATTTCACCAAATACTTCAATAGATTTGATCACCCTTTTTTTATAGGCTTTTAATCCGCAATTAAAATCATGTAAATAAATACCCGAGCTCATACGAGCTACGGAATTGAATAATTTCGAAGGGATATTTTTAGTAAAGGTATTATCGTATCTCTTTTTCTTCCATCCACTCACTAAATCATATCCATCTTTAATAATCATGTTAACTAAGTCAGGAATTTCGTCTGGAGAGTCTTGCATATCAGCATCCATAGTAATTATTACGTCTCCGGATGCTGCTTTAAAACCCTCGTTTAATGCGGCTGATTTTCCATAATTTCGTTGGAAGCGTATACCTTTAATATAACCATTTTTCAAAGAGAGTTTTTCAATTACTTCCCAGCTATCATCGGTACTACCATCATCGATAAGTATTATTTCATAACTGTATTGATGTGCAATCACTACCCGTTCTATCCAAGCGCATAGTTCGGGTAGTGACTCGGCTTCATTTAATAAGGGTATAACTAGAGAAACTTGCATTAGGCTAATTGGTCTTCAGGTTTCTGTTCTTTACGAATAACAAGTGATATCAATAATGATTTTGCGAAATCCCAAATGAGTCCCCATCCTGTACCAATAATTATTTTCTTGAAACCAGTGTCCTTCATACTCTTTTCAGATTCTTTTAACGACTTTTCAATATCAGCTTCACTGGCACCAAATTTTTCCATCATTTGTCGCGTTTTTTCTAATGCGATTTGTGCAGATTGCTCAGTTAATGTTGGGTCGATAAGATTATACAATATATAAGTACCGATGGCAACAATAACAGCAGCAACAGCATAGCTTAAAAATGAAAACTTAAGTGCTTCTTTATAGTTCAGAAATCCACCAGATTGTTTTCTGAGTTGAAGTCCACCAATTACAATAATAGCAACCATATAAGGTATAAACGTGCTATAAAAAACAGCTCCCGTAAAAAAAGTGATTCCGCCAGACCAAGAACCATACATAATTAAAATAGCTGCCAATCCGCAGATAGCGCCATATTTGAGTCCTTCATTAACTGCATTCGTTTTCATTTTTTTGGTTTTAGTTGGTATATAATTTTCCGTTTTTAATGGTGCCGTAAACAAAACCTTTTAATTCTCTACCAGTAAATGCACTGTTATGTGATTTTGATTTGAATGTATCTTTCTCAAAAACAGAATTTCCTTCACGAGCATAAATGGTTAGTTCGGCAATTTGGTTTTCGTTGATATGAGTAGCTGGCAAATTAAAAATATTACGCGCATTCAATGAAAATAAGTGAACTAGTTGATCATTACTGAGGTTATCTATTAAATGATTTACAACAGTGTATGCTGTTTCTAGTCCAGTCATGCCAAATAGGGCATATTCAAACTCACAAATTTTGTGATCCCAATCTTGGGGTAGGTGATGTGTGGCAATACAATCGATGGTACCATCTGCAACGGCTTCTCTAAGTGCAAGCATATCTGCTTTAGTACGTAGGGGGGGATTTACCTTTAAGTAGGTATCATAGGTTTGTAAATCTTCATCGCAGAAAAAAAGATGATAAGGTGTAGCGCTGCATGTAATCGCTAATCCTTTTTGTTTCGCTGCTTTGATGAGTTCAATGGAAGCGGCGGTGCTTATACCGGTGATATGAAGCTTGGATCCTGTATAGCCGAGCAAATCAATATCTCTTTTAACGATAATTTCTTCAGCCAATGCTGGTATACCTGGTAATCCTAGTCTGGTAGAAATGATTCCTTCATTCATCAAACCAGCGGCACCGATACTTTTATCAATCGGCACTTGAATTAGCACACCATCAAATGCTTTTACATATTGTAATGCTTTTAGGAAAAGTCCGGGTGATTGAACAGGATTCAATGCATCTGAAAAAGCTACAGCACCACCTTCGCGCATATCATACATTTCCGCTAATTCTTTACCCTCTGTTTGTTTGGTAATGGCACCGATCGGGTAAATATGAATAGGAAGATTGGCAGATTGTTTTGCCGCGTATGAAACCAGTGATTTATTATCACTAATTGGTTTGTTGTTGGGTATCGTAAAAACACCCGTATAGCCTCCAGCTGCTGCGGCAGCGGCACCTGTTTCAAAACTTTCTTTGTATTCTTGGCCTGGTTCTCCAAAATGGGCAAAAATATCTATCCAGCCTGGGGATACACAAAGACCGTCTTCTGCTACAATGATAGATGCTTTATCTGTTAGGTTCGTGCCTATTTTGGTAATGGCACCGTTTTCAATAAGAAGATCATATTCTTTTCCGTTAAACGGAGATTGTGGATCGGTTATGGTAACCTGCTTCAAAAGAATATTCATGCAGTCGTTGAAAATTTTTCAAATATAGCTTGAAAATTTCTTTTAACCCTATATTTGCAACCCGTTTGAAAAAGTGGCATTTGAGTTGATTCGGGTGGTGGCGTCCCGCCGCAGGCGGGAGTAGCGCACAGAAATTTGTGATATGTTCTTTATTTATGTTTTGTATAGTGATCGTTTGTTGAAATTTTATGTTGGGAGCACAGAAGATGTAGAAAAACGTTTACATGCGCATAATGAAGGCAAGGCTAAGTTTACCTCAACTGGACTGCCTTGGAAATTGGTTTACCAGCAATCCTTCTTAACTCGGTCGGAAGCGATTATAGTTGAGAAGAAAATTAAAAAGAGAGGGATAAAGCGGTATTTGCAAGATCAAGGGGTTTTGTAATTTTTCGGGTGGTGGCGCAGCCCGGTAGCGCACACGTCTGGGGGGCGTGGGGTCGCAAGTTCGAATCTTGTCCACCCGACAGGACAATTGGGTACTAAGATTTAGTACCCAATTTTATTTCAATTTAACTTGCTATACACAAGAATAAATATATTTTTATCGTTATGAGTAAGGAATAACAGGCAGCAATGCAGCTAATTTATTCGTCTTTTATCTTAAGTGTTGACTGGAATGCTAAAATATCGTGTTTGCATACTGTTTTTTTCCTTGCTCGCTAACCTGTATACTATTGCTCAAAATGATCCATTTAGGGTTCATAGTTCGGTGGGCTTAGCTACCTATTTTGGAGATTTAAAACAAAAAGCCAAATTTATTGATCAATCATCCCCAGCATTTAATCTGGGTGTTAGTTATGATATTACAGATCAGATATTACTGAGGTTCGATTTTTCAATTATGTCTTTAAAGGGAGATGATAGATTTAATGCTCGAAAAGACTTTATAGAAAGAAACTTAAATTTTAAAACCACTTTATGGGAAACTAATTTCTCTGTTCAATACGATTTTTTAAATATGAACAGCGAAGATTATTTTCTATCACCTTATGTGTTTGCGGGTTTTGGGCTTATGCATATGAATCCTTGGACATACGATAGGAACGGAGTTAAAAGGTTTTTGAGGGGTTATCATACCGAGGGACAAGGATTACCTTCTTATCCGGAAAGAAAAGAATACAGCCTTTTTAATTTTCAGATTCCTTTTGGGGCTGGTATTAAATATGCCATTAATGAAAATGTAAATGTATATTTTGAGTTCGCTTTTCGAAAACTATTTACAGATTATTTAGATGATGTTGGCAATACTTATCCAGATAGAAATATTCTGCTCAACGAATCTAGTGATCCTACAACCACAATCGGACTAACTTTTCGGGGAGATGAATTAAATCCTTTGTTGCCATATCCGAGCACATTAATACAAAGAGGAGGCTATACGAAAGATATATTTTATACTATTGGTTTAGGGGTTTCATTTAAGTTAAATGGTGTTGCCATCAGTTCAGGAAAAGGTAATGGTGGATTTAATAAAATTAGAAGGGTTGGATCAAGTAGATCTCGACTACGTAATCCTGGTTCTGTATTCTAATAAAAAAGCCTCTCACAGAAGTGAAAGGCTCATTATCTAGTTACTTTTTATATTAGAATCTTTCTAGCTTAGAAAAGAAGAAATCTGATTCAATGATTGCATTCTCATCGCTATCGCTACCGTGTACTGCATTTTCACCTACAGAAGCGGCAAATAATTTACGGATAGTACCATCAGCTGCATTGGCTGGGTTTGTTGCTCCAATAAGTGTTCTAAAGTCTGCTACAGCATTATCCTTCTCTAAAATAGCCGCTACAATGGGGCCGCTTATCATAAAATCAACCAATTCCTGAAAAAATGGGCGCTCGCGGTGGATATCATAGAATAAACCAGCTTGTTCTGCAGTTAAGCGCGTCCATTTCATCGCTTTTACAGTAAATCCTGATTTAATAATTTGATCTAAAATAGCCCCTGTATGCCCTTTTCCGGTAGCATCTGGCTTAATCATGGTAAATGTTCTATTGCTCATACTTGTAAATTTCGGCGCAAAGGTAGGTGAATAACCCTACATTTGCTGCCTTTATGCAAGCAATCAATCAATTTTATCCGCTTCTTAACGAATCAAAGAAAGTTGTAATAACTATGCACCAGAAGCCCGATGGCGATGCAATGGGCGCTGCATTAGGATTATTTCATTTTTTGAAGCAATTGAATCATGAGGTAACCGTAATATCTCCCACCAATTGGGCCGATTTTTTAGATTGGATGCCCGGTATTAATACCGTACTAAACTTTGAAGCAGGAAAAGAAAAGGCACTCAAAATTATAGATGCTGCGAATTGTATATTCTGCTTAGACTTTAATATTTTTCATCGTACAAAACATATGGCTAACGTATTAGCCAATGCCAATGCTATAAAAGTACTGATTGATCACCACGAACAGCCCGATGCCCCCTCTTTTCAGTATGGTATTAGTAATACCGCAAAAAGTTCAACCTGTGAAATGATCTATGATTTTATCGTTGATTCAGGGAATAACCAATTGTTGAATCAGGATATAGCGCATTGTTTGTACGCTGGGGTAATGACTGATACAGGTTCTTTCCGATTTCCTTCTACCACAGCCTCAGTGCACTTGATGATCGCCAAGCTCAAAGAAACAGGCTTTAATCATGCGTTGGTACACGGACATATTTACGATAATTTTTTAGAAAATCGGTTGCGGTTTATTGGCTTTGTTTTGTTGAACAGAATGGAAGTATTGTATGAATATAATACAGCTATTATGTACGTTACCAAGCAAGACTTGAAGAATTATGACATAAAAACGGGTGATACAGAGGGGTTGGTTAATTATTTATTAACTATTAAGGGCATTAAATTGGGAGCGATAGTAATTGATAGGGATGAAGAAAGAAAATGGAGCTTTAGAAGCAAGGGAAGCTTTGATGTTAATACATTTGCACGGAATCATTTTGAAGGTGGCGGACATGCTAATGCTTCTGGAGGAAGAAGTGGTAAATCGGTAGAAGAAACCTATCAGGATTTCAAAACAGTTATTAAAACATATAAAACACAACTACAATAAAATGAGGAGAATTATCGCCCCGCTGGTGGCAGCGACAGTATTGTTTGCAAGCTGTAATCAATATGAAAAAACACCTACTGGTTTCCTGTATAAAATTAAAAAAGGAGATAGTAAAGAAGCCTTAAAGCAAGGCCAGTTTGTAAAATTAAATATCGAGTATAAATTACCGGCTAAGAAAGATTCAGTACTTACAAGCTCATACGGTAAAGTACCCGTTTATATGATCGTTGATACTTCTCGTATGGCTAAGCATAGCTTCTTAGAAGTAATCACAAAATGTGCGCCTGGTGATAAAATGGAATTTGCTATGAGTATCGATACCCTAAAGAAAATGGGTATGTTGGAATACAATAATATTTTCAAAGCAAAAGATATGATTAATGGGAAGGTAGATTTTCTACAAACTTTTGCTTCACAAGAATTAATGATGGCCGATTACCAAAAAGAAATGGAGATCGAAAAAAAGCGTGAAATAAAAGAGTTAAAGGATTTTATTACGAAGAAAGGAGCTAAAACACAAGAGGCAGCTTCTGGTGTATTTGTTGAAATTTCAAATGCGGGAGATGCAGCTGTAAAAATTGATACAGGGATGCAAGTATCATTGCGTTACAGAGGTACTTTCCTTGATGGGAAAGAATTCGACGGTAATATGGGCGCTAAAGCACAAAATAACCAGCCTTTAACTTTTGTGGTTGGTGCACCCAATATTATTGCTGGATTAAGTGAAGGAGTTAAATTCTTTAATAAAGGAGGGAAGGGTAAAATTTTTGTGCCAGCTATGTTAGGCTATGGCCCTAATGGAAGTGCACCGGTAATTCCTGCTTATTCACCATTAATTTTTGAAATAGAAGTATTGGATGTAACGGCACCGGCACCACCGCC
>JBDKJW010000118.1:0-7176 GCA_039796395.1 Bacteroidota bacterium | reverse complement strand
GTTATCAAATTTACTAAAGGAGCAAAAGACAAAACACTATTATCATTTAACATACTTGTCTAAAAAGCAAGAAATCGAATATACTAAGTTGTCAATGACTGGTAAACCATTATCATTTATCTTTTTAATAAAGGGGAATGACAGTTTTTATCTTATTTGGGAGACGTATTTTACAAAAGAAGCAACATATGTTTGGAAATTAAAAACAGCCGATTTTATTCCTATTCACTTACAGATAAAGGAAATTCAATCCACAATTCATTATTTAAGGCAACATAATAAACTTGAATACAAAAAACAGAAGGTCGAAAACTTTCATTGTTTAGAGCACAATTATTCGACCCCTGACAATGGGTTTGAAAAATGGAAAATTGAATTTGAAGCAATCATATCAACAAATTCATAAATTAGTATTAAACAATATTTTGGGTCACGTTTGGGTCACAAATACGAGTAGAAAATATCAAAAGAGCTTATTTTAAAGCATTCTATGAGATCATTAGCTTGCATGGCATGCAATAAGTCGTCGGTTCTCCGCCGTGGCGGACCGATACGCTACACAATAATAAACCCTGCCTAGGCAGGGTTTATTATTGATCACATATTTTATGCCTCCTTCCGCATAGGCTGCTTTTTCCAATAAGTTAAACTACGCCACAACCACTCAAGTGGCCCCATTTTGAATTTTTTCAACCATATTGTACTAAAGATGATTTGGAAAATCCAAATACCAAAAACTATATAATACAATTCGTAACGTTGAAGTTTAGAAAAATAACCCAACCCATAAAAAATGATAGAAGTAATGATGGATTGCGATAAGTAATTAGTAAATGCCATTTGACCTACAGGTGCAAAAATGCCCAATATTTTTTTCCCAATACCCGATTTATATATCAAGACCAAAAAACTCAAATATCCAATAGTTTGTAATGTTCTTCGCAATTGATAAAACCCAAAGTTTGCATTTTCTGTAAATTTAATTTTATCGAACTGAAATTTATACATGGCAGATAAATCGATGTAGTTTAAATAAAAAGCTACAGAAGTGCATGCAATGGCCGTGATAAGATAAGTTGTAGTAGACCGCTCCCCTACTAAAAATCCATTCTTAAATAAAGCCATACCTATAAAGAACAATAATAACATATCCCAGAATCCATTATAAAATCCTATACTCTGGATCATTATATTCTCTTCCTTATAATATTTAAATATTTGAGCATAATTTTTATTCACTGTTTTCTTTTCTATTTCAGCGTATCTAGCAGGCAAACTGTCTTTAGTGCCTTTCTTTTTAATTTCACTCCATTTGCCTAATGACTCTTTTTGCTCATCTGTTAAGGTTTTCTTTTGAGCAACTAATTGTTCAGCAACTCTACCCTTTTTTATAGCATCTTTTCTTTCATATAAGCCAGCTGTATCTTTATAAGTACCAATAGCTAAAACAATTAGCGCGGCTATCAATAATTTTTTTGGGGCTAAATTTCTGAACGGGAATAATAATAAACCCGTAAGTGCATAAGGATATAAAATATCTCCAGGCCATAATAATAAAAACGCATTAATCAAGCCAAAAACCAATAACCACAATAACCTTCTGTAATAAATATCAGCTGCCAATAAGCCGCTATTATTTTTTTGCAATCGATTGATCAATAACAATGTTCCAGCACCAAATAGAATGGAAAATAATCCCCTCATGGTACCTTCAAAGAAAAACATTTCCGCTCCCCATGCATAAAAATTTAATCCGGTTAAAGCATGCCTAACATCCATAGAATCATATAACAAATAAGCTTGGCCTTGAGCAGTTATATTCATAATAAGAATACCGAGAAGTGCCATTCCCCTAACGCAATCTAAAAACAGGATCCTGTCTTTTTGAGCGATAGGGGCTACATAATTGATGCCCGATTGTGTAGAAGTAGATGTTTCCATTTTGGAGATTGTTTTATTTTTATTATAGCATTATGCCAAAAAACTGAACAATCTAATCAAAATAAATGATATAATACTTTTTTGCTATAAAAGCTATTTAAAAAATCACAATCGGAATGCTACTCTACCTTTCTTTTCGCTTTCACTTGTGTTGGCCATTGCAATTTTTCACCTGTGCGTGGATTCACCCCTAATTCTGCTTTCTCCGTAGAACTTCTCTCCGGATCTTCACAAGCCATATATACCAATATGGCCGTAACAATCGCATTATTTCTTACATCATCAAATACAATTTTATCATAGGTATCTCTTTGTGTATGCCATGTATAATTAAAGTACGACCAATTCAACGCACCCAATGAAAACGCAGGCGCACCAACAGCTACAAAAGATGCATGATCTGAGCCACCACCCCCTGGTGCTCCGGGGAAGGATGTTCTGATAGAATCTCTAAATGCATTCGGAATCGCAGCAATCCATCTTCCTAAATAATCCTTTGCTTTTGAATAACCCGATCCACCAATATTTACAATTCTACCTGTACCATTATCCTGATTAAATAAAGCCTGCAAATTAGAAACAATCTCCGGATGATCTTCTACAAAAGCACGTGAACCATTCAAGCCTTGCTCTTCACTACCCCAATGCCCAACCAGAATGGTACGTTTTGGATTCGGATACACAGCTTTTAAAATACGCATCGCTTCCATCATCACCATCGTACCGGTACCATTATCGGTTGCACCAGTACCACCATCCCAAGAATCGAAATGCGCTGATAACATTACATATTCATTAGCTTTTGAACTGCCCTTTATTTCTGCCACTGTATTAAAAGTTGGAACAGTGCCTAATTCCTTTGATTGTGTATACACGGTTAGTTCTGGCGCTTTCCCAGATTCCGTTAAGCGAAACAACAACCCATAATCTTCTAACCCTACATCAACAGTTGGGATTTTCTTGGTATAAGCATCAAATATTTTGTTTACCCCAAAGCCGCTCGACCAATTACTGGCTATAATACCTGCTGCACCCGCCTTTTCTAAAGCAGCTGCTAACAATCGGCTATTATATCCTGTTTTACTAATTCTTTTACGCCATGCATCTGTTTGCGCTACACGTTCTTTTTTCATCTTATCAAAAGACTCCTTCGTACCAAACTCCTGCCAATTATAATCGGGCCTACCTGTTGGTTGAGGCATTGAAATCATCACAAATTTTCCTTTTACATTGGGTAACCATGCTTGAAAAGCTATTGAATCAACTACATCTGCTAAAATAATAGTGGCTGCAGTAACCGGCTTTTTAGTAGCAGGAGAAAAAGATAATTGAGTAGCTTCTAATGATCTTGTCCATGGGCTTACCATATCAACATGTGTTACTCCTCTATCCCATCCTCTCCATTCGCCATAATTTTCTCTTCGGGCATCAATACCATATTGCTTATACTGAGCAATGGCCCAATCACTCGCTTGGATCATTTTACTAGAACCAACTAAACGCGGACCAACACCATCCATTAATTCATGACTCATTCGCTTCAATTGCGAATTATCGTTTGCTTCTTTTATAATGGCGTTGATAATAGGATCATTGCTCGATTGAGCCATGGCTACGATCGACAATAATAAAGTAGAAGAAAGCAATAAAAATTGTTTTCTTACTAAAAAGAATTGCAGTTTCATATTGGTTATTTAAGGTTGATGAAGATACCCATTTTCATTTGCTTATCTTAGCCGTATCAATTCATTAACCGATTCTATTGCTTATGTACCGATTGAATTTTTTGATAGTCGGCCTACTGCTGAGTATAAGTGGTTTCGCCCAAAGTCCTGAACAAAATTTAGCCAAATTGGGTATTGAACTCCCAGCGGTAGCTGCTCCTATAGCCAATTATGTAAATGTAGTAAGAACAGGTAATTTACTATTTCTGGCAGGCAAAGGCCCTTCCCAAAAAGATGGTACTTATATTACAGGAAAAATTCCAACAGATTTATCTATTGAAAAAGGCTATGAAGCTGCGAAACTTGCTGCATTGGCACATATTGCCGTATTAAAAAAAGAATTGGGTGATTTAAGTAAAGTAAAACGCATCGTAAAAGTATTAGGTATGGTAAATTGTAGTAATGATTTTACTGATCAACCTAAAGTAATCAATGGCTATAGCGATTGTATGGTAGCCGTGTTTGGAGAGAAGGGCAAACATGCCAGAAGCGCTGTGGGTACAAATGCCCTACCGATGAACATCGCCGTTGAAGTAGAAGTAATTGTAGAAATAGAAAATTAAAAAAATGAGTACCTACAAAATACCCACAGCTACCAATATTGGCCACGTTCATTTAAAGGTATCAAACCTTGAAACTGCGCTTGATTTTTATTGTGGTTTGCTAGGTTTTAACCTAACGATGCGCTACGGAAAAGATGCTGCATTTATTTCAGCGGGGGGGTATCATCATCATATTGGTTTGAATACTTGGTATAGTAAAGGGTCGCCAAAAGCAAGTATACATGGTGTTGGATTATTTCATACAGCTATTCTATACCCTACCCGAAAAGACTTAGCCACGATTTACAAACGTATTCTTGATCATAAATACCCAATTACGGGTGCTAGTGATCATGGTGTATCTGAAGCCATTTATCTTAATGATCCTGATGATAATGGGGTAGAATTATATTGGGATAAGCCCAAAACAGCATGGCCCCTACTTTCAGATGGATCATTGCAAATGTTTACACACCCCCTTCATTTGTTCGATTTGTTAAAAGAGCTGGATTAGCCTGTCTTTCCGCTTATTTGCTGCAATAAATAAGCCTGTTTTACGTTGTAGTAGCGTACACCGATCAAGTATGCTCTAATGAAAATTATCAAAACCCTTATTTGGCTTTGTTTTGCGGTTTTTTTTACAGCTATTAGTTGTAAGAAAGAAGATACAAAGCCGAACGAAGAAACAGCTACCACTAATACTATTATAGGCGGTGTAATTTCAGCATTTAAAGATACAACTACCGTTACAGAAGGGTCGGTAACTATTCGTTTTAGCAGAACAGAAGCTTGTTTTCCTTCCAATGAAATATTTGAATTTAGAGCTGTTGCAACTGGTTTTCCCGCAACCGCTAGGTATGTTTGGGAATTCGGTGATGGGAAATCGCTTACAGGCACTACGGTTAGAAATATATTCAAAGACCCCGGCACTTACACGGTTATATTACAAGTAAAAAGTACAGATAACCAAGTACTACAAAAAGTTTCTATATCTGTGAAAGCATTAGGACAACAAGTTACACCAACTGCCGTTTTTTCGAGCGCCTTACCAGATATTAATTACCTGAATAACATGACCTTCACGAGTAGGTCGAGCGTGCCTACTGGTACTATCACCAATCATTTTTGGAATTGGGGAGATAGCACAACAAGCAGTACTTCTAACACGTTCATCCCTAAAAACTTCCCCCCTGTACCAGAAGATAAAACCTATAATGTAAGGTTGGTTGTTACAGCCAACTCGGGTTGTAAAGACACGGCCGCACTCAACGTGTTCGTGCCAGCAGTATATACTATTTCGGGCGATTTTAATGCCGTACAATATGATGGTTGTACCAACGAATATTTTATTTTCACACCTACTGCAACTGGCGTTCCTGCGGGCGCTGTATACACTTGGGATTTTGCAGATGCTACAGGTTTGGTTACAGGTAATCCTGTTCGTAAAGCATTCACCTATCAAAATACCTATGATGTTAAAATGACTATTACCCTAAAGGGAAAAATCATTTACCAAACACATAAGTCGGTAACTGCATTCGGACAAAACATCAAACCAAAAGCGTTGATGCTAAGAAATATTGTGAGCAGTACAACTACAACAGAAAAATGGGCCTTTTATAGTCAGTCGAACATTCCGCACGGTTATCTTATAGGATATAGATGGGAAATGCCATTTGGTGTTGTGAATGACAATTTCAACACCATTGTAGAACAGGAATATACGAAGGCAACAACACCAACAAATTATTCGATAAGATTTATTGTAACAGGTAATACGGGCTGTAAAGACACAACAGTTGCCAATATTACAGTTGCTGCAAAATAGCATATGAAATACAATGCACTACGATATATCATGTATGCTTGGATTGCTATTTTTTTTTCCTGTAAAAAAGATGCACCTAATTCATTTGCAGCTTCTTTAAAACTAACACAGGAGGGAACGATAACCGTATCAAAAGATACTACCACAGTTAGCTTTGGAGATATTAGTGTGCGTATCACAAATACCAATACTTGCTTTCCAAGTACAGAACTATTTAGTTTTACAGCCATTGGTCCGGCACTTCCGGCTGGTGCATTTTATCAATGGAATTTTGGCGATGGCAATACCGCAAAAGGAGCAAATACAACTTATTCCTATCAAGCCGCAGGCTCTTTTTTAGTGAGTTTATTTTTAATGCAAGATGAGAACACACAGGTAAGCAAACTGAATTTCCCCATCAAAGTGAATGGCAAACAAACAAAAATAGTTCCCAGCTTTACTATAAAAAGCGATTTCCCCGCCAACTTAAATTTTATTACATTCAATAGTACTTCGGCTGTAAATCAAGGCGATTTTGCAAGCTATCAATGGGATTGGGGCGATAGTACAAGCAGCCTACTTTCAGTGCCTTTAACACGGCACGAATTCCCTACTCAAATAAACGATAAAGTATATCCTGTTAAACTTACGCTAACAAGTAATACAGGTTGCAAAGCCGATACAACAATACATGTAACCGTTCCCGGGCGATTCAATAATATTCGTGGAAATTTTATTGCCAATGCATTTGACCAATGCACGAATGAGTATTTTATGTTTACTGCTGCGGCAGAAAATGTGCCTGGTGGCTCAGTATATGCGTGGGATTTTTCAGACGGAAAAGGAATTCAAACAGGCAATCCTATTCGTTATCAATATAAATTTCCGAACGACTATGATATTATCATGATCATTAAACTCAATGGCAGAGAAATATATCGAACCCACAAACTAGTAAATGCAAAAGGCGAAAATCCTAAACCTACCGCCGCATTTGAGCAAACATTGGTATGGCAAAAGCCCACAGAAGTACGTTGGAGTTTTAATAGTAGAAGTACCATACCAACAAGTACGATTGATAGTTATCAATGGAGTTTTGGTAATGGTGTTACCAACAATACATTCTTAAGTTTTATAGAAAATACGTTTACCCGAGAAACAA
>JBDKJW010000117.1:0-7190 GCA_039796395.1 Bacteroidota bacterium | reverse complement strand
CAAATTGTGCCCTTCCAATCCGATCGTTGATGGCGGCACCAATACCATCTGTCGGGAAATATTCTGCTAGAATGATATCATAATTTTTGCTATCAATTTCTCTTAATGTGGCAAATAATTGATTGGCCGCTTCGGCCAACAAACCATTAGGAGATAATATATAATTGGCGATATGTTCACCATTATATTGTTTAGTTAAACTAATAATAGCTATCCGCTTGCCCCTATTTTCTGCAATTAAATTGTCAATATCACCACGATATAGCGGCGTATCTGGTGCATAATGACTTTTTAATTGTCCGGGTGTTTCTGGTACTGCTTCTTCTTGTGGTATCAATACTTTCATACCACTAACCGCTTCAATTTGTAATTCATCGATACCGCCCGTTCTATGTAGTAGAATATGATCTTGTTGAACTTCAATAATGGTTGATTCGAGTCCAACGCTTGTAGCACCACCATCTAAGATATAAGGTATCTTGCCCTGTAACCCTTGGTATACATGGGTTGCAGTGGTTGGACTAATATATCCAGATGGGTTGGCACTCGGTGCTGCTAGTGGAAAAGATAAATTTTTTAATAGTTGAATAGTAAGTGGATGATTGGGAACACGAAGTGCAACTTTATCACTGCCAGCCGTTGTAATATCGGGAACAATTGATTTTTTGGGGAGTAATAAAGTAAGCGGACCCGGCATAAAAGCATCTGCTAATTTTTTACTGATCTCATCTAGCTCAGCGTATTTGGCTAACTCATTTATGCCCGACAAATGCAGAATCAATGGATTAAAAGCAGGTCTATTTTTGGCGGTATAAATTTTCGTTACTGCTTCTTCTTCCAATGCATTACCTGCTAAACCATATACCGTTTCAGTAGGTATAGCAACCACTTGATTATCGCGTAATAATTCTATTGCTTTGGTTATATCGTTGCCAATAATTGTTTCCATATTACATAGGGTAGGGAAGATCTACTTTTATATAATCATCTAATTGATCAATGTGTAAGATCGTACTTGAATTATCTTCGTTTGGATGGAACATCGGGGTAAATTTGGCACCATATACAAACTCATCATGGGTATAAGAAGTACGGGATATTACCGTATTAGAAAAACTTTCATCAAAGCCTTGCACAAAAACAAGTATCTCAATACCGGCAGTATCTATATCTGATTTCGATAAATTATATAATGGACTTTCATCATTGATCATGTGTACTAACGTCCAGTTAGCCGTCATGGTATTTGCCTTTGAAATTTGAAGTGGTAAATCGTAAAATTTATTTTTTAAAGTACCATCTTCTTCTACACGCATAGCCATTGTAACTTTTACTTCAACATTCATTAAATAGTTGCGTGTATAAGGCACCATCCTAAACATCCATGCAATGCCTTCTTTAAAGGGAACAAATAAAGCATTTTTACTGTATTTGATAAATGCACGAGGGCGTGCAAATCTTCCATACAATAAACCTGTAACAAGGGCAAAACTCATGAGTCCGGTAAGGGCTTCCATCGAAGCTATAAAACTAGCCATAAATCCAACCGGGTTTATTCTACCATAGCCTACAGTGGTGAAGGTTTGAGCGCTAAAGAAAAAAGCTTCACCAAATTTTTCTCCCCAGGTATTGGCTACCATGCCACTTAAGTGATGTAACCCAATACTAAGATAGATACCAGCAAAAATTAGATTGACGGATAGAAAGAAAAGTAAAATCGACCCTAAAAACTTCCATAAAGGCATAGAAAGCAGGGTATGATAAATATTGAGTCTTCTCCAGAAAGGCAATCCTTTGGGCGCTATGTTCGGATTCCCCGATTTATTAAAAAATCGCCCTCCGCTTAGAGAGGAATTACTCACTAAACCTGTTTCTTCGGCTTGTTTGGCCCTTTTATTGAGCGATTTTAGCAACATAACTGTTAATTCTCGGTGAAGATAAATGAAATGTGCGGAAGCTAAAATCCGTTGCTGCGGTGTATCTTTGCGCCCATGAAGCAGATTAGGAATTTTTGCATTATTGCCCATATTGATCACGGAAAGAGTACATTGGCTGATAGGCTACTAGAACATACCAAAACAATTGGTGAGCGCGATATGATGAACCAGGTATTGGATGATATGGATTTGGAGCGCGAAAAAGGGATTACAATTAAAAGCCACGCTATTCAAATTAACTATACCCATAAAGGCGAGCAGTTTGTATTGAATTTGATTGATACGCCCGGACACGTAGATTTTAGCTATGAAGTAAGCCGTGCACTTGCTGCTTGTGAGGGTGCTTTATTATTGGTAGATGCATCACAGGGTATTCAAGCGCAAACGATCAGTAATTTATATTTGGCCATAGAGAATGATTTAGAGATCATTCCTGTTATCAATAAAATTGATATGGATGGGGCTAAAATTCCAGAAGTAACCGATCAAATTATTGATTTAATTGGTTGTAAGCAGGAAGATATTTTATTAGCCAGTGGCAAATCTGGGATTGGTATTGAAGAAATATTGCAAGCGATCGTAGAACGCATTCCTGCCCCAACAGGTAGTGTGGAGGCCCCTTTACAAGCCTTGATATTTGATAGCGTATACAATAGCTTTAGAGGTATCATCGTATACTACAGGATATTAAATGGCGTATTGAAGAAAAATGATAAGATTCGATTTATTTCAACCGGAAGTGATTATACAGCAGATGAGGTTGGTGTATTGAAGTTAACGATGACCCCCAAAGAAGAAGTGAGAGCAGGCGATGTGGGTTATATAATTACAGGTATAAAAAATGCCAAAGAAGTTAAAGTAGGAGATACGATTACATTGGCGGCAAACCCTGGTGAAATTATTAATGGATTCGAGGAGGTAAAGCCCATGGTATTTGCGGGTATTTTCCCCGTAAATACAGATGAGTTTGAAGAGTTGCGTGATTGCATGGATAAATTACAACTCAATGATGCGTCTTTAACTTTTGAACTTGAAACTTCACAAGCATTGGGTTTTGGTTTCCGATGCGGATTCTTGGGTCTTTTGCACATGGAAATTATCCAAGAACGATTAGAACGAGAATTTAACCAAACCGTTATTACCACTGTACCTAACGTAAGCTTCAACGCCTATACCACTAGAGGCGAAAAAATAATTGTAAACAACCCGGCCGAAATGCCTGATCCTGTTAAAATTGATAGGGTAGAAGAACCATTTATTAAAGCGCAAATCATTACACTGCCCGATTATATCGGTAATATCATGACGTTGTGCTTGGGTAAGCGAGGTATTCTGGTAAATCAAAGTTATTTAACTACAACAAGGGTTGAATTGATTTTCGAAATGCCTTTAACGGAGATTGTATTTGATTTCTATGATAAATTAAAAAGTTCTACACGTGGCTATGCTTCATTCGATTATTCACCAATAGATAGTAGGGAAGCGGATATTGTGAAAATGGATATTCTATTAAATAATGATAAGGTAGATGCTTTAAGTGCATTGATCCATAGAAGCAGGGCTGCTGATTTTGGTAGAAGATTATGTGAGAAATTGAAAGAGTTATTACCTAAACAGCAATTCCAAATTGCCATACAGGCTGCTATTGGAGCCAAAATTATTGCCCGGGAGAATATTAGTGCTATGCGTAAAGATGTAACCGCCAAATGTTATGGTGGTGATATTAGCCGGAAAAGAAAATTATTGGAAAAGCAGAAAGAAGGCAAGAAAAGAATGCGACAAATAGGTAATGTAGAAGTACCACAAGAGGCATTCTTAGCCGTATTGAAATTAGATTAAACTATAGTTCCGCCGGCGGAATGTATACCCATTTGCCCAATTGCCATTTAAAGCCTTCGTAAGTGCCATAGGGTACGAGTGTATGTTTTAAAGAGGGTTCACCCGTTTCGCTCACTAATTTGGCAAATACTATCTGGTCGAGCGTTTGGTCGAAGTTTAGCTTTGCATTAGCTTGTTTTTTGTATTCATAGCAATACCGATATGCGGGTAGCTTGGGTTTTGTAATATCTGCTGGGTATGTAAAAAACTTGCCGCCAAAAATGGGTTTATTCTCTGGAGAGAATGTAAGCACTTCTATCCATTTCTTAGTACTACGCGCATCATTTTCATCGTACCCAAAAAGGGTATAGAATTTTTTTCCATTAAACTCTTTGAGAATGATATTATAATAAAGTGCGCCAATCCAGTTTTCGTTTGATCTTACAGAGTCGGTAGGGTTATCTGTAAACTCACTCATATCATATAATGGAACTAGTTTTAAGGATCCATCTTTAGTATTGAATTGAATGGCTCCTTTATACCGGTAAGAAGTAAAATCTCTCATAATTTGCCAGGTAAGCAAACGGAAACTACTATCAGGCGCATAGGCTTTTGAAACTGTTTGTAAAGAATCAAAATGGTAATGAAAAGAGTAGGGCGTTTTTAAGGCTTGTACCAAGCCTCGTGTAAAAAAACTATCGGCACGTAGCTTATCTATAATCTCCTCTTCATTCATTATTTGTGCAGCATAAGCTTTCAGGCTTTCTTCTGCAGTAGCTAATAATTTTCTATGCGATTGCGATTGGGCACTTACGGAAGCTATTACGAGTGTAATCGAAAAATAAATCAGTATGATTTTTTTCATCTGAACAATTTGATGCCAAGTTAAAGCAATTCAGGAGTAGTAGCGGGCTTGCCTATAATTTTTACATTTTTTTGGCAGCTTTACAGGCATGCGCAAAAGCTAATAGATCTTTGTATCGAATGTCGATATCTGGATGGGGATTAACTGTATCTGGGTGTGTTGTGTCTATATATGCTGTATGTATACCTGCATTTCTCCCAAAACGCATATCACTCGGGCGATTGCCCACCATGATTGTTTTTGAAAAATCCATTGTCGGGAAATCTGCTTTGGCTTGTAATGCCATCCCTGGTTGGGGTTTACGGTTTGGTGATGTATCTTCTAGATCTGAGCAGTAATATATTTTATCAATTCTTCCACCTGCATTTTGAATAGCTGTGGTCATATTGATATGAATAGTAGCTAATGTTTCTACAGTCATTAATCCCTTGCCAACCCCTTTTTGGTTTGTAACGATACAAATTCTGGGGAAGATTGTAGCAAGAATGGCTAAAGCTTCTAAGCTATAAGGATAAAACTTAAATTCATTCCAACTGAAAATATAGTCGTTATTTTTTTCTACATTAATTACGCCATCTCTATCCAATAATAATGTCCAGCTATCATCAATATGTGTAAGTGAAAACATTATGGAAAAATTGCAGCTTCAACTTGTTCGCAAATAATATGTCCGAGTAACATGTGCGCTTCTTGAATACGCGGTGTAATGCTAGAGGGTATATTCAATAAATAATTGGAATAGGCTTTTAATTGTCCGCCCGTTTCGCCGGTGAAACCAATGGTAATTATTTTTTTTGCTTGCGCAGTTTCAAATGCTTTTATAATATTGGGGGAGTTGCCAGAAGTGGATAACCCTATTAATACATCGCCTGTTTGCATCGTACCTTCTACCAAGCGGGCATAAATATCATCATAACTATAGTCGTTGGCTACGGCAGTTAAATAGGAAGTATTGCAGTGTAAGGCATCGGATGGTAGGGCTTTTCTGTTTTTATAAAATCGGCCAGAAAATTCAGCCGCTAAATGCTGCGCATCAGCAGCACTACCGCCATTGCCACAAAATTGTACTTTATAGCCATTACTAAATGCTTTGGTAACAATAGTAATGATATCCGATAAAGTAGTTAATAATTGTTCATTGCCAAGCACTGCTTGTTTTACAGCAATAGATTCTTGAATAATATTTTTTATGTTTTCGCTCATTTGTATATCTATTTAATGCTTTCTACAATAGTATTGGTAAGCTTATCCCAGTTATACTTTTGCTTATTTTTACGAAGTTCTGCTAAAAAATGATTTTCGCCTAATAAGTATAATGCTGAGATGCCTGCTGCAATTGCTGCTGCTGTTGGCTCGGTTACAATGCCGCTATTATCGGCTACGATCATTTCGGGTAATGCACCTACATTGGTTACTAATAATGGTTTTTCAAAATGGTAGGCAAGCGGGGTTACACCACTTTGTGTGGCTTGTTTATAGGGTTGAATTACAAAATCGGAGATGCCAAAATAGTAAGGAATATCATTATCTGGAATGAATTGGGTAAATAACTTTACACTGTTTTCCAACCCTGTATTTTTTATTTGCTGCAGGTATTTTTCTGCTCCTTCATAAAACTCTCCTGCTATAATAAGCGTAGGTAATTGATTGCTATGCTCAGCTTTAAGCATGGCCATCGCATCTAATAATAAATCTAGTCCTTTATATTTTCTAATGAAACCAAAGAAGAGGATATAGTTAATATTTGGATTTAGTTGTAAATAATTAGCTGCGCTTTGTTTATCTACCGTATCACCAAAATGATCATATAGTGGATGCACTACAGTATGTATTGGTTTTAACGTAAATGTTTTCGCGTCTTCCGCTACTTTTTGGCTTAGTGTAATAAAAGCATCAATGGGTGTTACGAAATAGCGGGTGAATAAAGTGTCGCCGATTCTTTTTTCATGGGGGATGATATTATCTGCGATACATACAATTTTTGAGTAATTGTTCTTTCTTACCATGCGTAAAATGGTGCCAAAGCAGGGGCCAAAAAATGGCATCCAATATCTAACAACTACAATAGCGGCCTTTCTTTTTTTAATTTCCCTTCCAATTTTTAGCCAGTTAAAAGGGTTGATGGAATTGATTTTTGGAAGGATGGTAAGATTTGTTGGTTGAGGTTGATCGCTATACTGCGATTTTCCTGGGAAAAGAAAAGATGGGTATTGTAAAGAGAAAGTATAAATTGTAACGGTATAGCCTTGAGCTTGAAAAGCAGTGGCTAAGCGTTCATTAAAGGTAGCCTTCATATTCATAAGATTCTTCGTTTTTGTGTCAATTTTCTTACCTCCTATTGATCATCGTTAAGTAAAGAAGGTTTGAATAGTCTCACCTCTGACCCAATAAATAGTAACCGGTGTCTGGTCCGGAAGATTTATCCGTGCACTTCTTAGGTTAAGCTCAAAGGATATTTTCTTCTAAATTTTATTACCCCCACTTGCCATTTTTAGCAATTATAAATATCTTGAATAATGATTTCTAATTTTTTCAGACTTTAAGACTGCTGGGGTTTTGGGGTTTTGGGG
>JBDKJW010000116.1:0-7372 GCA_039796395.1 Bacteroidota bacterium | reverse complement strand
ATCAAACAAAATCATGGTGTTGATATTGATTTAGATACAATTCCATTAGCTGATGCCAAAACATTTCAACTTTACCAACGTGGTGAAACCAATGGTACATTCCAGTTTGAAAGTGTGGGCATGCAAAAATACCTGCGCGAACTAAAACCCGATAAGTTCGATGATTTGATTGCGATGAACGCCTTGTATCGCCCCGGACCCATTGCTTATATACCCAACTTTATCGATCGTAAACATGGGCGTGAAGCCATTAGTTACGATATCGACGACATGAAAGAATACCTTTCTGAAACCTACGGCATAACCGTATATCAGGAACAGGTAATGTTATTAAGCCAGAGCCTAGCCGGCTTTTCAAAAGGCGATGCCGATGTGCTTCGTAAAGCCATGGGTAAAAAACAGAAATCGGTACTTGATAAAATGAAAGCACAGTTTATTAGTGGGGCTAGCGCAAAAGGCCATCCTGCTGATAAGCTTGAAAAAATATGGACCGATTGGGAGGCATTTGCGCAATACGCATTTAATAAATCACACTCTACTTGTTACGCCTTTGTTGCTTATCAAACCGCTTATTTAAAAGCCCATTACCCAGGTGAGTATATGTCGGCAGTACTCAATCATCAGGGTAATATCGAAAAGATTACTTTCTTCATGGAAGAATGTAAGCGTATGGGTATTAAAGTACTTGGGCCAGATATTAATGAATCACTCAAAGGCTTTGCAGTAAATAATAAAGGAGAAATTAGGTTTGGATTAGGTGGTTTGAAAGGGGTTGGGGAAATGGCCGTAGAAAGTATTATTGCTGAACGAAAAAAGAATGGCCCGTATAAAGATATTTTTGATTTTGTACAGCGTGTATTGCAAAAAAGCGTCAATAAAAAATCATTAGAAAGCTTGGCCTATTCTGGTGCTTTTGATTGTTTCCCTGAATTACATAGAGCCCAGTATTTTCATATTGTTGACGGAGAAAGGGTGAGTGGGTTGGAAAAAATTATAGGATACGGACAAGTACAGCAAAGCCTTAGTGTGGGCACTACTAATACCCTTTTTGGTGAATTGCCGCAGGCTATGCAAGTACCCAAACCTAAAATTGCGAATAGAGAACCATGGACACTTACTGAATTGTTGAATTATGAGAAAGAAGTAACAGGTATGTTTATGAGTGGCCACCCACTCGATCATTTTAAGTTTGAATTGCAACATTATGAAATAACACTTATTAATGATTTTAATGAAATCAGAGATACTATTTCCTTACAACCTAATCCTAATAAGCCTTTACGTGTTGCTGGGTTAGTTACCGATGTGCAGCATCGCGTAACAAAAACAGGGAAAAATTTCGGCTCCTTTACGATCGAGGATTTTAGCGGAAAATCTGAGTTTGTATTGTGGAGTGAGGATTATATTAAATTTCAAAACTATTTAGAGAAGGGACAAAATATTTTAATCAATGGTTATTTTAGAGGCAGGTACAATCAGCCCAATGTGTATGAGTTTAAAGTAACGAGCATGTCGCTCTTAGAAACTGTTAAAAAAGTACTCACACGTAGCGTTGAAGTGAGTATACATCCTGCGGCAGTAACAACCGCTTTGGTTCAGTTTATTGATAAAAACTTAAAGAAGTTTCCGGGTAAATCAACACTTCGTTTTAATGTATTAGAGCCCAAAGAGAACTTAAAGATTAGCATGTATACCATAGAAAAAGGGTTTGAGATGAATGAAGAAATGGCTGAGTTCTTGATGAATAATCCAGATGTAGATGTTAAAGTTGGATTAATTGGGTAAGTTTACGTCTTATGCAACCAACAACTAATCGTATTCTTGTTATTGATGCCTTGCGTGGCATTGCCTTATTGGGTATTTTATTGGCACATATGTGCTATTGGTTTATCACCGATGGTATTCCCAATAAAATATTTGAGCAATATCAAGATGTTGGCAATGGTATCATCACAACGATTACTGAACTTTTCATTTCTGGAAAATTTTTTGCGTATTTCTCCTTCTTATTCGGACTAAGCTTTTACCTGCAAATGCATAGCATGGAGCAGCAGGGAGAAAAATTTATATTTAGATACGGCTGGCGCATTATTATCATGGGTATTATCGGCTTCTTGCACCATTTGTGCTGGGCAGGTGATATTCTATCTATTTATGCACCCCTAGGTTTATTGCTTATTCCCATGCGTAAACTACCGATGGGTTTAATATTATTTTTGGGTATTGCATTAGCTATTAATTTACCCGGAAAAATCATTCAACTAATTGATATTTTCCAACAGCCCCCAAATTCTCCTGCACAAGGAAATATAAATGATTATGATACTAAAGCAAAAGCGTATTATGATATCATGACCAAAGCAGGCTGGGCTGCACTTATTAAGCATAATTTTTACGCTTTCAAATCTAAATTCGAATTTCAATTTTCGAGTGGAAGAATCTATATCACCTATGGATTCTTTTTATTAGGTATGTATACGGGTAGAAAAGGGTGGCTGCAAGATGTTTTACAACATCGACTTCAAATTAAAAAAATTATTGCCCGCAGTTTTTGGATTATGCTAATCTGTTTGTTAGGTGGATTAGGATTAATGCTTGGCAATAATCATTTTAAATTAGGATGGGATCAAAAACCCGCTATGTGGCTATTATTTAATTTCTTCTATGATACATTTAATGCAGCTTTAGTTGTTTTATATGCAAGTGGGTTTACAAGCTTACTATACAAAACAAAACGCAAGCTCATTTTTAATGGCTTTGCTACAATTGGAAAAATGGCACTCACCTGTTACTTAACACAAACCATGTTGGCGTTGTTTCTTTTTTACGGCGTTGGACTAGGATTAGGTGGAAAAACATCACCCCTATTAAACTGGGGTATTGCAATTGTTTTTTTTATACTTCAAGCCATTTTAGCGAATTTATGGTTAAAGAAATACCAATATGGCCCGATAGAATGGCTTTGGAGGTCTTTAACTTATTTTAAATTATTCCCATTTCGTCGTAAATAAACTGCTCAATTGTCAGGTTAACTTGTTTCACACGTATAATCACAGCGGTGGAAAAGTCATAAGCGCAGTTTCCCTTGCTTGGAACTATTTTTGACCACCGAATAGTATTAGATTACAAATTTTAAAAAGCAATAAAATGGCACTTGAATTAACAGACGCAAATTTTCAGAGCACCGTTCTCGACAGTGATAAATTAACTGTAGTAGATTTTTGGGCAGAATGGTGTGGGCCTTGCCGCGCAATTGGTCCAGTTGTAGAAGAATTAGCCAAAGAATATGAAGGCAAAGTAAATGTAGGTAAAGTGAACGTAGATCATAATCCTAACCTCAGTGTTAATTATGGTATCACGTCTATCCCAGCTATATTATTCATAAAAGGCGGACAAATCGTTGACAAACAAATTGGCGCCGTTCCAAAATCAGTTTTGGATAAGAAGATACAGGCACATATTTAAGAAGTCGGTAAGTCAGTAAGTCAGAGAGTCCGTAAGCCAAACTTAATTTAATGGCTTACGGACTTTTTTATGGTCTATCGTCTACGGTCTACCGTCTAATTCCTTATCTTTCCACCCAATCTACTGCAACTCAATGCTTATGGAAAGATTTCAGGGTTTACTTGGCATTCTCCTTATCCTTGGTATTGCCTTTCTGTTTTCCAATAATAAGAAGAAGATTAATTATCGCCTCGTGTTTAGCGGTATACTTTTACAAGTCTTTATTGCTGTTATGGTATTAAAAGTACCACCCGTTACTCGATTTTTCCAAATGCTTGGGCATGGTATGGAAAAAATTGAACGCTTTGCACGTGAAGGTGTTGCCTTTGTATATAACGGCTTAATGGTTAGCGCACCAGATGGGGTTAAGAATTTTAGTCAGGGTGGTTTTGTATTTGCATTCAGCGTAACCGCTACGATTATTTTAGTTTGTGTATTAGTAGCCATTCTATATCATTTTGGCGTAATGCAGTTTATCGTATCACTGATTGCTAAAGCCATGAATTTTATCATGCGCGTAAGTGGAGCTGAGGCATTGAGCAATGTGGCAAGTGCATTTGTTGGTCAGGTTGAAGCACAAGTAATGATTCGTCCGTATTTGGCTACCATGACGAAAAGCGAATTACTCGCAAGCATGAGCGGTAGCTTAGCCTGTATTGCGGGAGGCATATTGATTGTATATGCAAATATGGGTGCGAAAGCAGAATATTTATTAACGGCAAGTTTAATGGCCGCTCCCGGAGCATTAGTGATTTCGAAAATAGTTTTCCCAGAAACTGAAGAATCACAAACCATGGGTAAGGTAAAATTAGAAGTTAAGAGTCCGTATAGTAATATCATTGATGCCATTTCCCACGGTGCTAGTGATGGTATGAAAATAGCAGTGAATGTAATTGCCATGTTAATTGGTTTCATTGCACTAATTGCATTTATTAATTGGGGAATTGGGAAATTTATTCCAGGTATTACATTGGATGTAATATTTAGTAAAATCTTCTATCCTATGACATGGGCTATGGGAGTTCCATCTGCAGATATTGCGAATGCAGCATCTTTGCTAGGACAAAAACTCACTATCAACGAGTTTGTAGCTTTTAATAACCTCACTACCAAGGCGGTACCTATAGTTACTGAAAAAGGAATATTAATCGTAAGTATTGCTATTTGTGGCTTTGCTAATTTCAGCAGTGTGGGTATGCAAATTGGTGGTATTGGGGAATTAGCCCCCACCCGCAGAGCAGATTTAGCTAAATTAGGATTGAAAGCGCTTTTATGTGGTACACTGGCTTCTTATTTATCGGCCACTATTGCTGGCATATTAATGAGCTAATTAACCCTTCGACAGGCTCAGGGTGACAAAAAATGTCAGGTTGAGCTTGTCGAAACCTGTTTTCTACTTATCGTCTATTATGTAATTTTGCACCCAAATTTGAGTACACATGAATAGCGGAGCGATACAGGTTTTAATAGATGCAGAGAAAGATAAAGCACTACAAGCAATAGGAAATAAAATTATAGCAGGAGAACGACTTCATTTTGATGAAGGGGTAACACTTTTTGAAAAAGCCTCTCTCCCATTTGCAGGTGCATTAGCTAATTGGGTAAGAGAGCAAAAGCACGGAAACAAAACCTATTTCAATCGTAATTTTCATATAGAGCCTACCAATGTTTGCGTTTTCTCTTGTTCTTTTTGTTCTTACTCACGCCTTTATGCAAACAGAGAAGAAGGCTGGGAATTGAGTATTGAGCAGATGATGCATATCGTTAAAAGTTACGATAACAAACCGGTTACAGAAGTACATATTGTTGGGGGTGTGCATCCAAAAATGAACTTAGATTTCTTTTTAGAATTATTAAGAACCATTAAAGCACATCGCCCCGAATTACATATCAAAGGCTTCACCCCAGTGGAGCTTGATTATATGTTTAGAAAAGCAAAAGTATCTGTAGAAGAAGGAATGCGCTTAGCACATGAAGCCGGGCTAGATTCCTTGCCAGGCGGTGGTGCAGAAATTTTTCATCCAGAAATTCGCGAAAAAATTTGTGCAGATAAAGTAAATGCAGATGGTTGGTTGCATATTCATAAAAAAGCACATCAACTGGGGATGCATAGTAATGCTACTTTGTTATACGGACATATTGAACAATACTGGCACCGCATAGATCATATGGAACGCTTGCGTATTTTACAAGACGAAACGGGAGGCTTCAATACATTCATTCCTTTAAAGTTCCGAAATAAGGATAATGATATGAGTGATGTACCAGAATCTAGTACAGCAGAAGATATGCGGATGTATGCTATCTCCAGATTATACATGGATAATTTTCCGCATGTTAAAGCTTACTGGCCAATGCTTGGCCGACAAAACGCGCAACTTTCTTTATCATTTGGGGTGAATGATATTGATGGAACCATTGATGATTCAACCAAAATTTACGCAATGGCTGGCAGCGAAGAACAAACACCTACTATGAGTACAGAAGAGCTTGTAGGCATTATTAAGCAAGTAAATAGACAGCCAATTGAGCGAGGTACACTGTATAATGAAATTGCTAGCTATTAGTAAAATTATCTTTTGCAGCTACTTCATTCTTACTTATCTGAATTTGATGTTTTGTTGGTAATAATATCAAGCGTAGGGTTGTATCATTAGTGAAATAGCTAATGGCCCAATTAATAAAAATAATCAATTTATTTCTTACACTGAGAATGAGCATCAAGTGTAAAAACATCCAAATAAACCATGCAAATCTTCCTTGAAAACTAATAAAAGGTAAATCAACTACTGCTTTTCGTTTCCCAACGGTAGCCATAGTTCCTGGGCTCTTATAAATAAACGGACGTAAAGGCTTTATTTGTTGTAATTGATTGAGATTGTGTACTAAATTTTTGGCTTGTTCTATAGCCACATTTCCCAGCTGTGGGTGGCCATTCGGAAATTTTTCTGTTGCCATATATGCGATATCTCCTAGTACAAATACATTTTCAGATCCTTGCATACGACTAAAACTGTCTACTTGAATTCTGTTGTTTTTTGCTAACACAGATTCAGGAATACCTCTTGGTACATTACCAGTAACACCAGCAGCCCAAACTAGTGTTTCGGTGGGTATAGTGCTCCCATCTGCTAATAAAACAAATTTGCCATTATAATCCTTTACTTGGGTATTCACCATTACATGTACACCCATTTTCTCCAGGTAATCTTTCGATTTTTTTTGAGAAGCCAAACTCATTGGTCCAAGTGTAGCAGGACCAGCCTCTAGTAAATAAATTGTAAGCATGGAAAAATCCATATCAGGATAATCACGCGGCAAAATATTTTTTTTCAATTCAGCTAAGGATCCAGATAATTCTACGCCAGTAGGCCCACCACCCACAACAACAATATTCATAATAGCTGGTAACTCATCGGTAGTTGCACTTAAGGCCCGTTCAAAATTTAATAATATTCGATTACGTAAAGCAATAGCTTCTATAGTCGATTTCATTGGAAAAGCGAATTCTTCTATTTGCTTATTCCCAAAATAATTGGTGGTACAACCGGTTGCAATTACTAAATAATCGTACCTAAATATTCCCGCACTCGTATGTACCGATTGAGCCTCTTGATCAATGATATCAATGGTTGCAATACGTATATGAATATTGGCTTTATCCTGGAATACTTTTCTAAGCGGAAATGATATAGAACTAGGTTCTAACCGAGCTGTAGCAACTTGATAAAGCAAGGGTTGAAATTGATGAAAATTGTACTGATCAATCAATGTAATATTGAATACGGATCTTTCTAATCGCCTAGCTAATTGCAACCCGGCAAATCCTGCACCAAGAATAACAACCCTTTTTTGCATGTTATTTTCT
>JBDKJW010000115.1:0-7801 GCA_039796395.1 Bacteroidota bacterium | reverse complement strand
ATGAACTTTAACAGACAATCTCTATCTAACGAAGAATTAATTTTTATTTATCGCAACCTGCTACTCCCTCGCATGATTGAGGAGAAAATGTTGGTGCTACTGCGACAAGGAAAAATAAGCAAATGGTTTAGCGGTATTGGTCAGGAAGCGATTTCAGTGGGCGCTACACTAGCTTTAGATAAAGATGAATGGATGATGCCCCTACACAGAAATTTAGGGGTTTTCACTTCTAGGCAGATGCCATTGCACAAATTATTCATGCAGTGGCAGGGTAATAAAGAAGGTTATAGTAAAGGCCGAGAAAGAAGTTTTCATTTTGGTGCAGCTCCTTACAAAATATGTGGAATGATTTCGCATTTAGGCCCGCAATTAGCCATTGCAGATGGTGTTGCATTGGCTCATCAATTACGGAATGAAGAAAAAGTTTGAAGAAAAAGTTTCGCTTGCATTTAGTGGTGATGGCGGTACTAGTGAAGGCGATTTTCACGAAGCACTGAATGTAGCAGCAGTATGGGATTTACCAGTAATTTTTGTGATAGAAAATAATGGATATGGGTTAAGCACACCAGTGAACGAACAATACCGTTGCGAATATTTGGTAGATAAAGCAAGAGGGTATGGGATAGAAGGTGTAAAGATAGATGGTAATAATATATTAGAAGTGTATGATACGATAAGAGGCGTAAGAGCGTATTGTATCAAAAATAAAAAACCTTATTTGGTTGAATGCATGACCTTTCGCATGCGCGGACATGAAGAAGCAAGTGGTACCAAGTATGTTCCAAAAGAACTGTTTGAAGAATGGGGTAGAAAAGATCCAATCAAAAAATTTGAACAGTACTTACTGAATGAAAAAGTAATTACGGAGATGCAAATCGCCGATATAAGAAATGAATTTAAACAGTATTTAGAAGATGAATTAGCCGAAGCCTATAAAGCCAAAGCAATGGACGTGAATACGGAAGAGGAAGTGATGGATGTTTATGCGGGATACGGGTTACGGGATACGGGATACGAGATACGGGATGCGGGTTACGAGTTAAACAAACCCGAAACTCGTAACTCGAATCTCGCAACTAATCATCCCGAAACCCGTTTTGTTGACGCCATCTCCAATGCCCTCAAACTAAGCATGGAGAAACATGAGAATCTTGTACTCATGGGGCAAGACATTGCTGAATATGGCGGTGCATTTAAAATAACAGAAGGTTTTGTACAACAATTTGGTAAGGCACGCGTGCGCAATACGCCACTTTGTGAGAGTGCTATTGTAGGCGCTACACTGGGTTTAAGTTTAGAAGGTTTTAAATCGGTAATGGAAATGCAGTTTGCCGATTTTGTAACAGTAGGTTTTAATCAGATCGTAAATAATTTAGCCAAGATTCATTATCGCTGGGGACAAAATGCCGATGTAGTAATTCGTATGCCAACAGGCGGCGGTGTAGGTGCGGGGCCTTTTCATTCGCAAAGTAATGAAGCCTGGTTTACACATGTACCCGGTTTAAAAGTAGTATACCCAAGCACACCTTATGATGCAAAGGGTTTACTCATTGCTGCTATCAATGATCCTAACCCAGTCATGTATTTTGAGCATAAAGCTTTGTATAGAAGTATTAACGGACCAATGCCTACAGATTATTATGAAGTGCCCATTGGTAAAGCCCGATTAGTAAAAGAAGGAACTGATATAACGGTTATTACCTATGGTGCGGGTGTACATTGGGCAACTGAATACCAAGAAAATAATCCTGATACTTCTTTGCATATACTCGACCTAAGAACCTTACTACCACTGGATTATGATGCAATACGTGATGCTGTACAACAAACGGGGAAAGTATTGTTATTACATGAAGACACATTAACGGGAGGACTAGGCGGTGAAATTAGTGCATGGATTGCAGAACACTGTTTTCAATTATTAGACGCGCCTGTTTTACGCTGTGCTTCATTAGATACACCTATTCCTTTCAATATAGAATTGGAGAAAAATTTCATGGCAAAGTCAAGATTGCATGAAACGATTCAAAAATTACTAAGTTATTAAAAGCAGATCCCGCCAAAGGCGGGATCTGCTAAAAAGGAAAATTAGTTTTTCGGTCTTTTATACCGAATAGGTGCAGCAGGCTCTTTCTTCAATTCAATGCCCTGTGTTGGTAATAATTTCAATGCTTCTTGAACAGCTCTTTCTAACTGAGGATCTTTTCCTTCGGTGATCGCTTTGGGATCTTGAAATATTTCTATATCCGGACTAATACCCTCACCTTCAACAGCCCACTCACCATTGGTATCAAAAAATCCACCTCTTGGTGCTACCATTCTTCCACCATCAATAAAAGGCGGCGTATCCCAAGTGCCTACCAATCCGCCCCAGGTGCGGGTTCCAACCAATAGCCCAATTTTTGCTTTCTTAAACATATAAGGTAATAAATCGCCTCCCGATCCTGAGTTTTCATTGGCGATCATCACTTTTGGTCCCCATATACCAGCCATTGGTGTGGTAGATACCATATGCCCAGCAACACGATTATTGAAATAACCAAATAATTGTCTGTTCATAATATCTATCATATAATCAGCTGCAGAGCCACCTCCATTATTTCGCTCATCAATGATCACGCCTTTTTTATCTTGTTGTGAAAAATAGTAGCGATTAAAATAAGTATAGCCCGGATTGCCTGTATTCGGCACATACACATAGGCCAATTTACCGCCTGATAAAGCTTCTACTCTTCTTCTATTTCCTTCTACCCAAGCACGTGAGCGCAATCCGCCTTCTGTAGCAACAGGTACAACAGTAATTAATCGTGATCCTTCGATTGTAGGTTTACTATTCACCCGAATTTTTATTTGTCGGTTAGCTGTTCCTTCAAACAAGCTATACATATTTATCGCTGTAGTTAAAGGCTTGCCATCTACCTCTAATAAATATTCTCCTTCTTTCACATCAATACCTGCACCACTTAGCGGTGAGCGTAACTCAGGATTCCAGTTTTCACCTGTATAAATTTTCTTAATCTTGAAAAAACTATTTTCTGTTTCATAATCAGCGCCTAATAATCCACCAGGCACCGATGGCACATCTGGGAAATCTCCACCAGAAGTATAAGAGTGACCAACAGAAACTTCACCACCCAAAATATCAATGATATAGTTTAAATCGCTACGATGTTTTACATGCGTAATCCATGGTTTATACCAATTATATACTTTATCCCAAGGTGCTCCATGCACATTATCTACATATAAAAAATCGCGTTGATAGCGCCAGCCCTCTCTAAAAATTTGTTCTGCTTCTTTCATGGGCTCCACATATACACGCATCGATTCTACAGCCAATCTTCCTTCACCCGGGCGAGGCGCAGCACTAGTTCCAACAATAAACCAACCAGCTTGTGAACGATACAAAATATTTTTTCTATCGCTACTCGTAGTTACAGCAATAACGCCACGCATAAATTCTGTTGGCTTCCTATCTTTAAAACTATACTTATATAATACCGATCCGTTTTCGTTTGGAATATTTTCTAAATAAAAAATATTTCCATCTGGCGCCGCTGCTAACCCGGCATAATCTCTAGCTGGTATAGGTACTGCTAATATTCTTTGTTCTAATCCATCCACATCAATTTTTACTTTATTATTGGCTGCAGCTGGCTTGGGAGCTGTTTTACTTGAATCTGTAGATTTTACTGGCTCTTCATCAGAGCGAGGCTCTAATGGAGAAGGTGCATCTTTGCTTAATACTGCTACATATAAGTTTCTATTTACAGGATAGTTAAAACTACTCATATCAAGCCATCCTGAGCCTAACCCATAATCGGTACTTGCTAAAAAATAAATATATTTTCCACTTTCATCCCATTTCGGATCAATAGCATCTGATAATGCATTTGTTATTTGTAGCTGTTGTGCCGTTTCAATATTGAAAACTTTTACGGCTTTAAATTGGTTCTGTTGAATTTGCACATAGGTAATCCATTTACTATCGGGCGACCATACGGGATTCATGGTTCTATTAGGATGCGCTAGCTTATCCGTATCTGCAATTTTTGCAACACCAGTATTTACATCTACATACCAAATATTATAATCTGTATCGGTAAAGGCAATATACTTTCCGTCGGGCGACCATACCGGGTTGAAATAGAATTTTTTATTAGGAATAGCAAATGATTTAGGTGATTGGATACCTGATTGATCTGCAATCATTAGTTCATATTCTCCACTTGCATCGGAGAACCAAGCAATTTTAGATCCGTCGGGCGACCATACCGGATAACGCTCTGCAGAGCCAGGTGAGCGGGTGATATTACGCCAATCTCCATTCTCTTTCGGTACAGAAAATATTTCTCCCCTACTTTCAAATAATGCTCTTTTACCAGTAGGCGATAAACTTGCATTGGTTAATGCATTTGCCGATAAATTATTCCAACGTGGGCGGCTCCAATTTAAATCACCTGCTGCATGAATTACTAATGCTGTTGTTTTATTATTCGCAAGATCTAAACTATGCAATCTCCCTCCTTGCTCATACACAATACTTTTATCTGCCGCTGCAATATTTTTTACATCAAAGTCTTTATGAAAAGTATGCTGCTTTTGTTGTTTTGTTTTAGGATCATAACTCCAAATATTAGCGGCATAATCTCTTTCAGAAATAAAATAAAGTACACCGTTTACCCATACAGGTGCTGTATGCCTCTCCCGATCACCCTGCACTGTTTTAATCGTTTCTTTGGTTTTAAAATTATATATCCAGATAGGCTGTGCTTGTCCACCCCGGTAATTCCTCCACTCAGGGTCCCAAAATTGATGTGGTTGATACGCCATCCATTGTGCATCTTCCGAAATAGATCCTGCAAAACCAAACGGAATACCTACCGATTCAGGTGTTCCACCGTTTACACTCACTTTAAAAAACTTTGTGTTAGCCGTTGGATATCCTTCTCTACCCGAAGTAAAGATTACCGATTTCCCATCGGGCGACCAACATTGTGTAAGATCAGCACCAGGATGCCAGGTAAGTCGTTTGGGGTTTCCTCCTTTAATGGATACAACAAATACATCAGTATTGCCATCATATTGTGCAGTAAAAGCTACCCAGTTTCCATCCGGACTAATTCTTGGATTAGACTCTGTACCTGCTGCGGAGGTTAACCGATAGGCATCGCCCCCATTTCTATCTACTACCCATAAATCATCTCCATGGGCAAAAACAATATGTGTTTTGGAGGCTGCTGGTTGGCGAAGTAGCATTGTGCCCTGCGCCAATATATTCATACTAGCCAGGCAACAGATGATAGTTGTAAAAAAAGAAAGATTCAAAGCCTTTTTCATATAAGCAATTTAGGGTAAGTAATTTACGGAATATTTGGGGAGTAATAATTTAACTTTAAAGTTCTTAACCTCATGTTATGCTAAAAGGAAAAATAATCATAGTTGTGCTTATACTATATGCCCTAAATGCACAAGCCCAATACCAGCCCCCAACACATACCGATCTTACGCGAGCCGAGCGCATTAAAGCTACTGAACCCATCATCAATAAAATGATCGCCACTTTAGCGAATCAATATCATTTTCCGGGGTATGCGTTTGGGATTGTATTAGATGGACAGTTAATCTACAGTGGAGCAGGTGGTTACGCAAATATAGAAAAGCAGATAAAGGCAGATACGCGTTCTATGTTTCGCATTGCTTCTATGAGTAAGAGTTTCACCGCAATGGCCATTTTGAAATTAAGAGATGAAGGAAAATTAAAATTAGACGATCCTGTTCACTTATATATTCCTGAATTGAAGGAACAAGCACTTACCAAAGATGCAGCGGACATGACCATTCGCGATATACTCACACATAGCGCTGGTTTTCCAGAAGATAATCCTTGGGGTGACCGACAATTAGCAGATACAGATGAAGATTTAATCAACTTCATAAAAAAAGGAATAAGCTTTTCAAATGTAAATGGCACTACTTATGAGTATAGTAATCTTGGTTTTGCAATACAAGGGTATATTATTAAAAAAGTTACGGGTATACCTTATAGTGAATATATTGAGCGAAATATTTGGAAGCGATTAGGCATGCAAGCATCTTGGGAGTATAGTAAAGTACCTGAACAACAATATGCCAAAGGTTATAGATGGATCAATAGTAATTGGCAAGCAGAAGTTCCTTTACATGATGGTGTTTGGGGTGCTATGGGTGGTATGATCACATCTATTGAATCATTTACTAAATACTTAAGTCTACATCAGCAAGCATGGCCAGCGCGTAATAACGACGAAAATAATATTGTACTAAAACGCAGTTCGCTGCGTGAAATGCACCAGCCCTGGCGCTTCGCATCTTTAAGTCCAAATTATAAATATGCTGATGGCAGGGCATGCCCCGCCACAAATGCCTATGGCTATGGACTAGCTGTTTTTCGCGATTGTGATAACAAGCTAATGGTTGGGCATAGTGGCGGCTTACCCGGCTTTGGTAGCAACTGGCGCATACTTCCAGAATATGGTTTGGGAGTAATGTTATTCGCGAATGTTACTTACGCGCCTACAGCTGCCATTAATATGCGTATCATTGATACATTACTAAAACTTACAAACCTTAAACCTTATACCTTAAAGCCTTCGGCTATACTAACGCAAAGAAGAAACGAACTCGTAAAATTGTTACCAAATTTTACAAACGCTGAAAAATCAGGAGTTTTCGCAGAGAATTTCTTTCCCGATTATCCTATCAACGATCTACAAAAAGAAGCTACTGCGATTTTTGATAAAGTTGGAAAAATTGTTTCTGTAGAAGAATTAATACCTGAAAATCAATTACGCGGTAGTTTTATTATTGTTTGTGAGAAAGGAAAGATAGAAGTACGTTTTACACTTACACCAGAGAATCCTGCACTGATACAGGAGTACCATATTAGAGTAATTAAGTAACTAAGTAGACTAAGTAACTAGGTAACTAAGGATTGTATATTCTACTTATTTACATAGTATACTTAGTTACTTATTCTACCTATTCTACTTAGTTTACTAATTTCCCTTTTCATTACGAAAAAAAATAATGGCGGTATATGCGCTAAGATCATCATACCGGGATAGCCCGTTGGCATCTGTGGTGCGTCATCATGATGTTGCAGTACTTGGTATTTTCTACTCGCTAAATAATAACAGAGTACTGTAAATCCAAGGCACGCGAATATCAATCCCAAAAAGCAAATTTGAACAATCGTAACGCTTATCATTGCGTGCGAGTTCCTCTTCTGCTGCATCCATATTCGCAGCATTGGGCTTCATCAATAATTCAAGAGTGGGAATGAATACAAAAGCCCATATGATGGGTAGAAAACTGAAGAGACCCTGTGCGCTAAAAGCAACCCAAGCTAATACAAACACTATGAATGGCGAAGAGTATTTATAAATACGCAAAGTCATGATAAGTCTTTGCCTAAAGTTACTACAAATTACCCCTTCATCAAATTCAATACATCCCCCTTCCAATCGGGGAATAATGCCTTGTTATTGTTGATGTTTAAATGACTGTTTGCTACACTGCTAAAAGATGCCCTAAAATCGGTACTTACAGGCAAATCTCGCCCATCTTCTAAATCTTCTTTCGCTAAGCTTTTAATATTATTATACACTTTACCACCAGCCACATCATTGCCAATAATAAAAGAACAACTCGCTCTACCATGATCGGTTCCACCTGTTCCGTTCTGCGCTGCAGTTCTACCAAATTCGGTCATGGTCATTATGGTAACATCATCCTGATAGGCACTCATATCTTTCCAAAA
>JBDKJW010000114.1:0-7393 GCA_039796395.1 Bacteroidota bacterium | reverse complement strand
TTCTTTTACCGTTTTATAAATCAGAAATAATCCACCTGCAAGCATCACCAAACTGGCCAGATCGAAGGATTTATCAAATAAAGTAAAAACAGGTTTGCCTTTTTGTTTTAATAACCAACTTAGGCAAAATAGTAAAATCGTTCTTGAAATAATACCCGTAATCATCCAAGTAAGTCGAGCCTTTGGCTGTAATGCTTTTGGCAAACGGCTCATGATAATGCTTACAAAAATTACGTTATCAATACCTAGTACAATTTCAAGAATGGTAAGTACTAAAAAACTAATTAAGCCCTCGCTGGTAAAAAGATGTTCCATATTAATTGGCTGCAATATAGTTACAAATATTTTTTACGATAGACGGGCCCTCATAAATAAATCCCGTCCATACTTGTACAAGACTCGCACCTGCATCTATTTTTTCCTTAGCATCTTCACCTGTAAAAATACCTCCACTGGCAATAATCGGAATTTGATGATGGGTTTGTTTGGCTAAATAGGTTACAACTTCTGTAGCCCTATTGGTAACGGGCTTTCCACTTAAACCGCCCATACCAATAGATTCGGCAACGGAAACAGCATGCGTAGAAAGATTTCTTCTATCCAATGTTGTATTCGTAGCAACCAAGCCACTTAATTTCATGTCTATAGAAAGAGAAACAATATCATCCAATTGTTCCTGAGATAAATCGGGTGCGATTTTTAATAATACTGGTTTCGATACTTTTTGAGCGGCATTAATATTTTGCAAACCATCAAAAATTTTACGTAAGGCATCTTTCTCTTGTAATTCACGTAGCCCCGGTGTGTTAGGCGAACTTACATTTACTACAAAATAATCGGCTGCTTCATGTAATTCCTTAAAACAGTAACTATAATCGTCAGTAGCATTTTCATTTGGGGTAGCTTTATTCTTACCGATATTAGCACCCACAATCATTCGATTTTTTGTTCCTTCATGATGTATGGCATGTTGTATTAATCGAGCTTTAATTTGTGCTACCCCATCGTTATTAAACCCCATTCTATTAATCAAGGCCTTATCTGCAGGCAAGCGAAATAGCCTGGGTTGCTCATTACCAGATTGCGGTTTTGGTGTAATAGTGCCAGTTTCAACAAAACCAAATCCAAGAGCAGCTAATTCGGGCAGGTATAATGCATTTTTATCGAAGCCTGCTCCTAGTCCAACCGGATTTGGAAACTGAACCCCAAAAACTTCTTTGCTAAGATTGTTTTTTTTGTAAGCAAATTGTTGTTGGAGACATTGATTAATGATGCCAATGCTGTTGCCGATTTTAAGGGCATTCATCGAAAAATAATGCACTTTTTCTGGATCAAACTGAAATAAAAACTTGCGTAAAAAGGAATACAAAGCCAAAATTTTAGCAAAAGTACTAGATTCCACTATCTATTATCTATAATAGTTGCATAAACAACTTTTAATCTTTTTTCCTACATTTGATATTCTAAAAATTGCCATTATGCAAGAAGCATATATAGTAGCTGGCTATAGAACAGCAGTTGCGAAAAGTAAAAAAGGGGGATTTCGTTTTTACAGGCCTGATGATTTAGCTGTTGAAGTGCTAAAAGGACTAGCAGCGGCCTTACCTCAGTTAGATACTAAGCGAATTGATGATGTTATTGTAGGAAATGCTGTGCCAGAAGCTGAGCAAGGGTTGCAATTTGGTAGAATAATAGCTGCAAAAGCATTGGGTATTGAAGTGCCCGGCATTACCATAAATCGCTATTGTGCAAGTGGGTTAGAGAGTATAGCCATGGCCACAGCAAAAATTAGAACAGGTATGGCCGAATGTATTGTTGCGGGTGGTACAGAAAGCATGAGTTTGGTACCAACAGCTGGTTGGAAAACGGTGCCCTCTTATGCCATTGCAAAGGAAGAACCTGATTATTATTTAAGCATGGGTTTAACGGCAGAAGCAGTTGCTAAAGAATACAATGTTTCGAGAACGGATCAAGATGAATTTGCTTTTCAGTCTCACCAGAAAGCAAAGGTTGCTATAGAAAGCGGATTTTTTAAATCAGGCATTTTACCTATTCAAGTAGAAGAAACCTATATCAATGAAAAAGGAAAAAAAGCAGTTCGTAGTTATGTAGTTGATACCGATGAGGGTTTGCGTGCAGATACAACGGTAGAAGGATTAAGTAAATTAAAACCAGCTTTCTCGGTAACAGGTAGCGTTACTGCTGGTAATTCTTCTCAAACGAGCGATGGTGCTGCGTTTGTAGTAGTGATGAGTGAGCGGATGGTAAATGAATTAGGACTAAAGCCGATTGGTAGATTGGTAAATTGTGCTGCCGCAGGTGTACATCCGCGGATTATGGGTATTGGCCCGGTAGCGGCTATCCCAAAAGTATTGAAGCAAGCCAATATGGCTATTGGTGATATTGATCTTATTGAGCTTAACGAGGCTTTCGCTTCTCAATCATTAGCTGTAATAAGAGAATTGAATTTAAACCCTGAAATCATTAATATCAATGGAGGTGCAATAGCTTTAGGCCATCCATTAGGCTGTACAGGTTGCAAACTAACCGTTCAATTACTCAATGATATGAAGCGATTGAATAAAAAATATGGTATGGTAACCGCCTGTGTGGGTGGCGGACAAGGGATAGCCGGTATCATTGAGAATCTTTGATTGGTTAAGCAACTAAATAAGCCTAATTTAGGGTTATTTACGGTATGCGGAGATGGGTTAATAAACTAATTTGGTCGGTCATATTTTTATTATGCCTTCAAGCATCTCAATTAACTGCCCAAACGGTGGGTGGGCAGTTTATGGGAGGTGAATTTCGCTATGAAAGAAATGGTTCAACCGCAACTACCACGAGCTATAAAATAACATTCTACCTCCTACGAAATTGCAACAGTTTTGCTGAATTAGATATTCCAGAAGTATTTTTCTATAATAGCGGAAATGGGCAAACACCTACCAAAGTGTTTAGATTGAAATTAACCCAGGTTTCCACAACAAGGCTTCCCACAAATACGCTACAGGGCTGTATTTTTAACCTGCCCTCGGTATGTTCCGATAAAATAACTTTCACCGGTTTTATTGAATTACCCAATGATCCGAATGGTTATTTGATGTATACTACTTCTTGCTGTAGAAATAACGGACAAAGAAATATCATATCTGAGCCTTGGAGCGGTGGAATAGAATTAGTAGGAGGGGCACCCGAGCCCGGACAAGCACTTACTTATTACGACAGAATTCCGGAAGAGAATATAAGTAATAATAGTTCGTTTACTGTAGAAGATTCAGCCATAGTAGGGTGTGTAGGAAAGCCCTTTAGTTATAAAATAAAATGTACCGACCCTGATGGCGATGATTTAGTATTTGATTTTTCTGATGCAACGGGTAAAACAGAATTAGGTATGGCCTTACTAAGGCCAGTAAATTACCAAAATGGGTACTCATCCTATGACCCTATGGGTACCGGTTCTTCCTTACAACTGAATCGTACAACTGGTGAAATATCGGGAATACCTGGTATGGCTGGGGTTTTTACAATTGCTTTGGATATTTCAGAAATAAGGAATGGTCGAAAAATAGCCGTTCATCGAAAAGAATTTGAGGTGAGCGTTGGTACTTGTAAAGCGATTTTGAATCCACCCCCCGTAAACTGTAGTAATTCTTTCATTGGGTTTTTAGCGCATTCAAATAATCCTTTATTATCCTATCATTGGGATTTTGGTGTACCTGCTACTTCAGCAGATACTTCTAATGCTGTTTTTCCTACGTACAACTATTCTACTGCAGGTACTTATAATGTTACCATGGTTATTACAAATGATTTAGGCTGTAAGGATACAGCAAAAACAACGGTTGGTGTTTATCCAGATTTAAAAGTCGATTTTGATTGGAAAGAGCCAGTTTGTAATGGTACACCTATCCAATTGTTTGATCGTTCTACTTTTGCCTCTTCCCAAATTACAGGGTACCAATGGAATTATATTTCAAGAAATGGATCCGTAGTTTTTTCTCGCTCAAAAGATCCCTTGTTTGGTTATCAATACAATGATACTGTACCCGTTGGATATTCTATCATGTTAACCGTACAAACGAATAGAGGTTGTTCTGCAGTTGTTACAAAAGTTCCGTTTGTATACCCAATTCCTGAAGCCTATTTGGGATTGGATACTACGGTATCTTCAGATCTAGGATACCAAATACCATTAAAACCATCCCCACAAAACAAATATTTATGGTCGCCAGCAACAGGCATTAGTGATGTACATATTGCTAATCCAATTATTAAAGGAACAACTAAACAATGCTATCAATTAAAGGTTTGGGGAAAGGATAGTATTTGTACGAATACAGATAACATTTGTATCAGTTATGCAAAAGGACCAGATGTATATGTGGCTTCAGGATTTACACCTAACGGCGATTGGTTAAACGACAAGCTTAGTTTTAAAGCAGTACAAGTACAAGTTATTTCATTCGAAATTTTTAATCGACTCGGTCAAAAAATTTTTAGCACGAATACAGAAGCTAAAGGATGGGATGGAAAAATTAAAGGCCTATTACAAGATACGGGCACGTATGTTTGGGTAGTGAAAGGAACTGGCCCCGGAGGGGTTCCTTTCAACAAAACAGGTACCGTGTTATTGATCCGTTAGTTTAGATACTTTCCTACAATGGGTACTCTTCTCCCTACCCCAAATGCTTTTGGTGAGATACGAATAATCGGACAGAATTGATTCCTTTTATATTCGTTATTATTCACCATTCTTAATGTACGATCTACCAAAGCTGCATCAAATCCTAAAGCTTTAATTTCTGCTGGCCCTTTTCTTCGCTCTATATACTGATACAATAGTTTATCCAATACTTCATAATCTGGTAAGCTATCACTGTCTTTTTGATTGGGTCTTAATTCCGCACTCGGTGCTTTGGTTATAATGTTATTAGGAATGATTTCTTTTTGGCTATTGATAAATTTGGCAAGTGCATACACTTGTAGTTTATAGCAATCACCCAATACGCCTAATCCGCCGGCCATATCGCCATATAGCGTACCATAGCCTGTTGCCAATTCGCTTTTATTGGATGTGTTCAATAAAATATATCCAAACTTATTAGCAATGGCCATGAGCAAATTTCCTCGGCTTCTACTTTGGATATTTTCTTCTGCTAAAGAAAAGGGGAGGTCTTTAAAAATAGGAGAGAGCGTATGTAAAAAACTATTGTACACGTCATCAATACGAATGATATCGTAAGGATTACCTAAATTTTTACTTAAGGTAACTGCATCATTCACAGAATGATCTGTTGAATAAGGAGAGGGCATTAATATGGCTCGAACATTTTCAGCACCCAATGCATCACATGCAAGTGCTAAAGTAACTGCCGAATCAATTCCACCTGAAGAACCTAAAATGGCTTTTGTAAAACCCATCTTTTGAAAATAATCACGTATGCCAAGTATAAGTGCATCATATACCTGCGCAATATTTAAGTTTTCTTCTAAGGAAGCAGGGTTTAATTCTTTATCAGGTACGCGGCTTGCTGGCTCTACAATGGGTCTATTAATAGTACCGTCATCATTGAGTTCTACACCTACTAATGCTTCTTCAAATAGGGGTAATGCCATGCATAAATTGGCGTCTTTATCAAAAATTAAAGAGGCGCCATCGAATACAATTTCAGTTTGACTACCCACAGCATTGCAATAAAACATAGGAATTTTATACTTCAGCACATTAGCTTTTATCACTGCTTTTCGATCTTCATCATGCGTATAATCGAAGGGTGAGGCACTTAAGTTGAGCATGATATCTGGCGATTGTTCCATTAATATATCCATCGGACAAATTCTATACAACGCACTATCGCCCAAGTTCCAAATATCTTCACAAATAGTGATGGCTAATTTCTTCCCTTTAAATAAAACAGTATTCCATTCAAACGCAGGCTCAAAATAGCGGTACTCATCAAATACATCATACGTGGGAAGTAGGGTTTTTTGAATGCTTGCTTTAATTTCTTGCTCATACAAAAAATACGCCGTGTTAAATAAGCTCTTTCCTTTTTGCTTTGTATTGTATTGCGGACTTCCAATTAACACACCGATTGTATCTGCGTGTAATTTTATCTTTTCTACAGCCGCTTCGGATTGCTCAATAAAATCAGCAAATTCTACAAAATCTCGGGCTGGGTAGCCGCATACACACATTTCACTGAATAAAATTAAATCGCCACCTGCTTTTTTGGCTTCCTCAATGGCACTGATAATTTTGGTGGTATTGGCTTCAAAATTTCCAATATGATAGTTTTGCTGGGCAATAAATACTTTCATTGTGTAAAGTTCATTATTTTAACAATAGTATTATCAAGGTTTTGTTTATTTCGCATATGAATCGCTTATTAATTGGATTTTGCTTTTGTATGTTGCTTGCCTGTAAATCGGGAAGAAAGTTACCAGATATTTCAGGTATTCGTGTACCATTACAGGTTCTTCACTATGAACAAGATTTCTTTAGCATAGATACCAATCAACTTAATACCTCCCTTTTTGCGTTATCCAAAAAATACGGTGGTTTTCATGCCGATTTTGTATATAATATTTTGGGTACCAGCAAAACTGATGAAGCAATCAATATTCGATCATTTATACAAAGCTATCAGCCTTTGTATACAGATGCAAATAGGCTCTCAGGTATCAATAATGTAGCAGAAACCGTTCAAACGGGATTTACATATTTGCATTATTATTTTCCAAACTATAAATTACCAACGAAATTTATAACATTTATTGGCCCTATCAATAGTTATGCGAGTATCATCACAACTGATGCCGTAGCTGTTGGGCTACAATTATTCTTAGGAGCCAATCACCCATTGTACAAAACCGAACAAACACAAGCACTTTATCCAGCATTTATTTCGCGAAAATTTGATCCAGATTATATTCCAGTTAGTGTTTTGAATACTGTGATAGATGATCTATATCCAAATAAAAGTTTGGGCGAATCCTTAATCGTACAAATGGTAGAAGCGGGAAAAAGGTTGTACCTCTTAGATGCTGTTTTGCCATCTGTAGCTGATACTTTAAAAATTGGTTATACTGCTGTACAGCTGAAAGATGCTTTTTCTAACGAAAGAAATATTTGGAGTTATTTTGTACAAGCAGATATTTTGTACAAGGGAGATCCAGAATTAACAAGAGATTTTATGAATGAAGGGCCTTACACAGCTGCGTTAGGTCCAAACTCTCCTGGCCGAATTGGTTTATTTGTTGGGTGGCAAATTGTAAAAAAATGGATGGATAAAAATCCTAGCACAACCCTGCAAGGGTTGATGGAAAAAAATCCCGCTAAATTGTTTGAAGAATCGAAATACAAACCCTAATTTAATTTAGCGGGTGC
>JBDKJW010000113.1:0-7996 GCA_039796395.1 Bacteroidota bacterium | reverse complement strand
ATATTTTTTTACAATATCTTATTACCAATGAATATAAGGAAAATACACCGCCCTCCCCATCATTATCTGCCTGTAGGGTAAGCCATATATATTTTACAGTGGTTTGAAAAACTAAAGTCCAGAATATACATGAAACACCGCCATATACTAATTCAGCTGTAAGTGGTCGTTCACCTATTACTGCTCGTAAAGCATATAAAGGGCTTGTGCCAATATCTCCATATATAATACCAAGTGCTACTAATAAACTACCTACACTAACTTTATTAAGTGCATTTAACTCTTTGCTTTGCATAACTAAAATTTACTATGCAAAGTTGTTTAGGAAGCCGTTGAGAAATTATAAAGAAAGATACTAGGGTATAAAGAAAATATAAAGACTATAAAAAACGGTAGCCAATACCACTTTCAGTAAGTAGGTGGGCAGGTTTATTAGGGTTTGTTTCAATTTTTTTGCGCAGTGTACCAATAAATACGCGTAGATATTGGGTTTCCGTTTGAAAACCTACCCCCCATATTTCTTTTAATATAAATTGATGTGTAAGCACACAGCCCTGATTTTTTGACAAGAGTACTAATAAGTTAAACTCCGTAGCTGTTAGTTTTATCAATTCTCCGTTTCTCTTCACGGTTCTTGTAGCTACATTTAATTGAAGATCGTCGAATACCCACTCCGATAGTGATTGAGGGGCATCTGTTTTCCTTAATGCCGAACGAATTCTTGCCATTAGTTCTGCATTTCTAAAAGGCTTTCTAATATAATCTGTGGCCCCCTGGTCTAATGCTTTTACAATAAACGATTCATCATTCAATACTGATAACATTATAATAGGATGATTATACCAACTCCTTAACTCTTTCAACAAACTCACCCCATCTTTATCAGGCAATTGAATATCGAGTAAAATTAAATCTGGAGGATGATTAGCAGCAATAATCAAACCTTCTTTTGCTGTTTCTGCTTCCTTACATATAAAATCGTTGCTCTCTAATGTAATTTGTAAGAGTTTCCGAATTTGTGGTTCATCATCAATCACCAATACAGTTCTTTTACTCATATTTGATATTGCGAATATAGGAGGTTTCGAGAGGCATACGAACTATAAATTGTGTACCCGTAGGTGAATTAGGCTGAATTATTATGCTTCCATTATGCGCCTTTACCAATCCGTCTACTATAGCTAATCCCAAACCATTACCGCCGGTTTGTTTACGATCAACCCTATAAAATTTTTGAAAAACAGCTTCTATCTCTTCTTTAGGTATACCCAACCCATTATCTGCTACATTAATAACTGTTGTATCTTCCTCCATATTAATGCTAACTTCTACTTTTGTATCTGTTGCAGAATAATTTAATGCATTGATCAATAGATTATCCAACACAGTAATCATTAACCCATAATCCAACTTCACTAAAGGCATTTCTTCATTTTGTGCAAACAGAATCCGGGAAGCTCTTTCCTGCTGATTATGAATACTCGTATTAACCAATTCATTTAAATCACACCAATCGAGTGATGGCTGAAGTGTTCCCGATTCAAGTCGGCTCATTTTCAATAGATTCTCAACCTGATTATTTAATCTGGTAGAAGCAATTTCAATTTGTTGTAATAAATCTCTTTTATGTTGATCTGAAAGCGTAAAAAAATGTTCTTGAAATGTATCTGCTGAACCCATAATGGCAGCTATAGGTGTGCGTAATTCGTGTGATAAAGAGTTGAAGATTGTATTGTAAAGTTGAATAGATCTTTCCTGCTCTTCCTTATCTCTTGATGCTTTTTGGGCCAATCGAATTTTATAACTCAAAATTCCATTTAATAACGCAATAGCAAAGTATAAAGCAAATAAAAGAACATCCTCCGTATTACTAATATGAAAGGTGAAGATTGGAGGGATAAAGAAGAAGTTCCAAATGAATGCACTTAGCGTTGCAGCTATAAGTACAGGAACTATATCAAATATCATTGCAATAATCGACAAAGCAAATAACGACAATAATGCTACTGCTTTATAACTTATATATTCATTTAGAAAATTGGCAATTACAAATAAGAGTATCATTATGCATACTGTGCATAATGTTTGTTTACCAATCGCGTATTTATTATTCGTTAAAAGCAATATTTTAGTTTTAAAAAATGATCGACAGCCTAAATTTTACAATTTTCTTTACCAATAATTTTGGTATCGGTTTATCCAAAGGAAACTGAATAGCGCCCTTAGATGTTTTATATTTTGTTAACTCCTTAGCAAACGCAATAATGGGTTTAGGGGTTGGGTAAAAACCGATATGATTTTTGTACCCGGCAAAATAGCATACAACTTTCGCTAATTTATACGAGGGCATATTATAACTGATTACTTCCTCCGCATCAGGTATAACAGATTGAATAATTTTTCTTAACTCATCTATTCGAGCCCTTGCCTGCCCATCAAAATCAGCTATATAAGATGCTACAGTTTTATATTTTTTTGCTTCCATATAATAGTATGACTCCTTCGGAGTTAATTGTTTACCCTTATACCTCACACCTTCCCCCCTATACCCTTTTACCTATTCCCTATAACCTTTCCCCTATAACCTTTCTTGTAATATTTCCACTTATTTTGCTACTAATATTAAAATTAGGCTATGCGGTTTATATTTCTTCTTCTTTTAGGTATAAGTTTTTATTCAGAAGCTCAACAAAATACTTCTTTATTATGGGAAATCTCAGGTAAATCTATGAATAGCCCCTCCTATTTATTTGGGAGTTTTCACTTAATGTGTGCTACCGATTTCCAATTTCAAGACGCTATTAAAGAAAAGATTGCCAGAACCAAGCAGTTTTATGGAGAGATTGATATGTCGGCGCCAAATATCCAGCAAGAATTAATGGGTTTGCTAATGCTTCAAGGAACAAACCTAGAAACATTAATGGGTGCAGCAGATTTTAAACGTGCGGATAGTAGTTTTACAAAATTGGTCGGTATGCCACTTCAAACCTTCGCTCCATTTAAACCTTTTTTGCCTTCTAGCCTATTGGCACTCCAATCGATTCCTTGTGTAGATAAAGTACAACCCGAAACAAAATTGATGGAATATGCTCAATCACTCAAACTGCCGATTAAAGGATTAGAAACTATTCGGGATCAAATGAACGCCCTAGATACACAACCACTCGATTCACAAGTAATTGCCTTAAAACAACTTATTTTTGGTTTTGATAGCGTTAAAATAATGATGACCTCACTCATTAATCTATATAAAAAAGGCAACCCCGATAGTTTATATCATTTTATCAAAACGAATGGCGAGTCAGACAACTTTGAAGCAGCATTATTAGTAAAGCGAAATAAAAATTGGATACCTGTAATGATAGCAGCTATGCATAGCATGCCAAGTTTTTTTGTAGTAGGCGCTGGACATTTAGCAGCTGAAACAGGTGTTATTGCACTTTTACGTAAGGAAGGATATACACTAAAGCCGATCGCCTATTAAGGATATGGTAAACGAAAAAGAATTTATTCATCTTCTCAATCAACACCAACGGATTATATACAAAGTATGTAACCTGTATATGCAATCACATGCCGATAAGGATGATCTTTTTCAAGAAATTACTTTACAGGCATGGAAAGCGTATGCTAATTTCAGAGGCGATGCTAAATTTTCAACATGGCTATATAGAGTGGCACTCAATACAGCAATTACATTTTATAGGAAAGAAAAAAAACAATCCCTTTTTATTAGTACCGATACTTTACCTGATGAAGATACAAGCTATCATGATCCAATAGAAGAACAAACCAAAGCCATGTATAAAGCTATTGGTGAATTATCTAAGGTTGATAAAGCGATTGTGATGTTATACCTAGAAGATTATAGTTATATAGAAATTGGAGAAATGGTAGGTATTACGGCCAATAATGTAGCCGTGAAAATGAACAGGATAAAAACAAAATTGAAAGAGAATAGTCAAAAACATTTAATAAACAGTTAAACCATCAGTATGGAACTGGATGATTTTAAAAAAATATTGAATCAAAAACTCGAAACGGATCATTTGCTCCGCACAGAGGAAGATTTTGCAGCGCTTTTAAAAAAGAAGGCGAATTCTGTGATCAGTAAAATTAGAAAGAGTTTGCAATTCGAAATTATTAGCTGCATTGTAATCACGTTACTTTTCGCCATCATTGGCTTTATAAGTAGCTATAGTTCTTTTCGTATTTACTTTATCACATTCACACTTCTATTTTTACCTTTTATTTTTATACTCATATACTTACTACGAAAAACAAATCAAATCAATAATTCAGGCTCGGTTCGCTCACATCTTCAATCAATTATTTCCATTTTAGAAGAGTTTGTGAAGCGGTATTTTCAATTTACCATGGCGTTAATCCCTATCTGCTTCACTTTCGCTTTTATACTTGGGTATAATGAAAAAGAATCTATACCAATGCTCGACCATTTTCATGCCTTATATAACCCATCACTAAGCATAATATTGACTAGTGCTTTACTATATATGGTAGTTTTTGCCGTTGGCATTTATTATTTTACCAAATGGTATTTACAGAAACTATATAGCAGGTATATTCTTCAATTAAAAGAATACATGGTAGAATTAGGAGAAGAAGTATAACTATTCGGCGCAGCCAGTTTTCCTCCTTGTGTCAATTAGGTATTGTATTTTCCATTTCCCGTTTAGCCGTACTAATTGGAATGAATTTACACCACAGTGACTAAATGTAGTACCTCTGTAAAACTGATACGGCGTCCACACAATAGCTAAGTCGGCATCTACTTTAACCATATCAAAAACTATTCGTTCATCGGCCATATTCTTTGGAATTGATCCAATACTTTTTGCAAAAGCAGCTACCGATTCATTTCTTACTGAAACAATACCTTCCTTATTTTTTACAATAGTTTGTAATACTGCACTATCTGCAAAACAATCGGTGAGCTTATTAGCATCTGCTTCTAGCATCGCTGTAAATAATTGCCGAACGGTTGCTTTTACAGAGTCTGTAGCTGTTTGCGCATGTAAAGTATGCATACAAAACAAACAACAAATTGCTAATACATATTTCATCCCGTTTACTATTTAAGATATCCTAGAATTTTGAGCATACTTTGGGCGGTTTGTTCTTTTGCGTATACCCAGTCTATTAATTTCCCATTCTTATCATACTCCACAATCACATGCTTTGGAGAGGGTATTAAACAGTGTTTAATACCACCGTATCCACTGATTTGATCTTGATAAGCCCCGGTATGAAAGAAGCCAACATACAAAGGTTCTTTATTCGATTCCTGGTCTTTGGGATCTGTGGTTGCAATTTTTGGCAAGAACACTTCATTAATATGTTCTTCTGAGTCATAGTAATCATGACTATCACAGGTAATACCTCCCAGTACCACTCGATGATATTCATTATCCCATTTATTAACAGGCAGCATCAAGAATTTTTCTCCGATACCCCATGTGTCGGGTAAAGTGGTAATAAAAGAAGAATCAATCATATACCAGCACTCGCGATCATTCTGAATTTTTTGTCCGATTACAGAGTAAATATGCGCCATACTCTCCCCTACTGTAAAGCTGCCAAACTCGGTATAAATATTAGGCATCGGTACCTTCGCTTTTTTACATGCCTTTTTAATATTACCCACAATTTCATTGATCATGAATTGGTAATCATATTCAAACCCTAATGAATGCTTAATGGGGAATCCACCACCGATATTAATCGAATCTAATTCCGGACAAATTTTCTTCAACTGACAATACAAGTTGATAATCTTATTCAACTCCGACCAATAATAAATATCATCCTTAATCCCTTTATTCAAAAAAATGTGAAGCATTTTTAATTGGAACTTGTCTTCATATCCTTCAATTTCATCTACATAAAATTCGAGGATATCTTTTGCGCGAATACCTAAACGCGAGGTATAGAAGGGGAAATTGGGTTCTTCTTCCGCAGCAACCCGAATACCCAATGCAAATGGCTGCTTTACGTTTCTTCTATACGCCGCTAATTCTTCTTTATTATCTAAAATGGGAACTACATTTTTAAAGCCACTGTTAATGAGTTTAGCAATACGAGAAGTATAATTCTTTTGCTTATATCCATTACAAATAATAAATGTTTCTTTATTAATTTTTCGGCGTTGGTATAAGCGATTAATAATTTCTATATCGTATGCATAAGAGGTTTCGAGATGAATATTGTGCCTAAGCGCTTCTTCTACCACAAATGAAAAGTGAGAGCTCTTGGTACAGTAGCAATAAAAATACTCGCCCTCATATTTGTGTTTCTTAAAGGCAGTTTTAAACATATCTTTTGCCTTATTGATCTGCATACCAATTTTAGGCAGGTAGGTTAGCTTTAATGGCGTGCCATGTTTATCGATTAATTTTTTGATATCTACCTCATTAAACTGAAGGTATCCATCATCATTTACTTCGAAGCCTTCTTGTGGAAAGTGAAAAGTTTGGTTAACCAGTGACGTGTAGGTATTATTCATCCCTGCGTATTGCTTTTAAAATTAGGGTGTAAAAATAGTTTTTTGTACGATTAGAAAATAAAAAAAAGCCCAGACTAATATGTCGGGGCTTTTATGTATTTATTATTGTCAATTTTTACTTTACAGAATCAACCAATGCTTTGAAGCTGGCTGGTTCGTTCATAGCTAAATCGGCCAATACTTTACGGTTCAGGTCGATACCCTTAACGCTTAGTTTATTGATAAACTCACTGTAAGTGATACCTTCGGCTCTTACCGCCGCATTGATACGCGCAATCCATAACTGACGGTACTCACGCTTTTTTAATTTACGACCAACATAGCTATATGTTTGTCCTTTTTCAACGATATTTTTGGCAACGGTATAAACGTTTTTACGCTTACCATAAAAGCCTTTGGCTTGTTTGAGAATCTTTTTTCTCCTTGCTCTTGATGCTACTGCATTTACTGAACGTGGCATAATTAAATGTTTTGAAGTTAGCTAGGCTAACGGTTTGTAATCTTGGTTAACAGGGGCAATTAGCCTTTTAGGCGTAATAAGCGTAGAACGAAATCCTTGTTGGTAGCACCAACAATACCTTTCTTTCTTAAAGCGCGCTTACGCTTCTTTGATTTTTTGGTAAGGATGTGACGCTTGAATGCTTTCTGGAAACTGATTTCTCCGCTGCCCGTTACTTTAAAACGCTTCTTTGCGCTGGAGTTTGTTTTTACTTTTGGCATAATAATAATCTATTGAAAGATTACACCCTACTGGCGCCTCACCACGGGGTGAGAACTTGTTGAGCCTTGTGGGTAAAATTTTGGAGTGCAAAGGTATAATTTTTCCGTGAAACGGGAAAATTAGTTATTAAGTTATTAGGTTAATGGGTTATTAAACTAGTTTTCCAAATAACCTAATAACTCAATAACCTAATAACCTATTTGGCTTTCTTCCCTGTTTTAGGTGTAAATATGGCAAACATGCGCTTTCCTTCTAATTTCGGCATACTTTCTAAGGCACCAGCCTCGGCCAATCGTTCCGCAAATTTCAGGAGTAATAACTGTCCGCGATCTTGGAACATAATAGCTCTACCCTTAAACTGAACATAGGCTTTTACCTTATTCCCTTCTTTGAGGAATTTTTCGGCGTGTTTGGCCTTAAAATCAAAGTCATGATCGTCTGTACCCGGTGTAAAACGGATTTCTTTGATTTCACTTTGCTTTGAATTGGCCTTCATTTCCTTTTCCTTACGCTTCTTCTCATATAAGAACTTCTTATAATCGATGATTTTACAAACGGGAGGGTCAGCAGTTGGAGAAATCTCCACTAAATCAAGCTCTTGTTCTTGCGCAATTTTAAGTGCTTCTTGGGTAGAATAAATACCCACTGTAACGTTATCCCCTACTAAACGAATTTGGGGTACCCGAATTCTGTCGTTGATACGATGTTCAGGCTCGGGCTGCCTGTTAAACCTTGGATTAAATCTTCCTCCG
>JBDKJW010000112.1:0-7575 GCA_039796395.1 Bacteroidota bacterium | reverse complement strand
ACGCCTTTGCGAATTAATTTTTCAAAAACAGTAAGCGGACCGTTAGGCGCATCTAAATAAGTGTATGGGAAACCCGTAACTAAGCAGCTTGCCGCAACGGCAGTTTTAGTACTTACACTAATTTGCTTATCATTTAATGTAGCCCCCAGCCCTTTCTGGGCAAAGAAAAATTCATTGATAAAGGGGTTATAAACAGCACCTAAAATCATTTTTCCATCCTGCTCAACGCCAATGCTTACGCAGCAAATAGGAATACCATTGGCAAAATTAACGGTACCGTCTATCGGGTCGATGATCCATTTATAGGTTGAATCTTGAATAATTTCACCCGACTCTTCACTCAAAATATAATGGTCAGGAAAATCGGCTTGAATGGCCGTCATAATTGCTTTTTCTGCGGCATGATCAGCTTCTGTAACAAGGTTATTAATCCCTTCTTTATTAGAAATTTTAAATGAACCATTAAAAAAGCGCCTCAACTCTTGAGCGCCAGCTTCAGTGGCTTTTAGCAAGGTTTCTTTTATCATGCTGCAAAAGTAGTTCAGATTCATCATCTTTGATGCGTATTACATGGAATGGATTTATCAGTAATCATAGTTAACTATAAAAGCTACGCTTGTTTACAAAACTGCATAGCATCGCTTGCGCTTGCGCTAGTGCAAATAGATGCTGAAATTATTGTGGTTGATAATGATTCGGAGGCATTAAACCTTCTTCCATTACAACAACAATTTCCCCTTGTAAAATGGTTGGTGAATACAAAAAATGAGGGTTTTTCTCGTGCAAATAACCAAGCACTAAGCCAAGCAAATGGTGATTACATACTTTTTCTAAACCCCGATACTGTTGTTAGTTTGGGTATTTTTGAAACACTTATACAGTACTTTGGACAACATAAAATGGTTGGTGCCGTAGGGGTACAAATGGAGAATAAAGAGGGAAAATTTTTAGCAGAGAGTAAAAGATCTTTTCCCACGAGCAAATCGGCATTCTTTAAAATGTGTGGGTTGGCAAAACTTTTTCCAAGATCGGCCTATTTTAATGCATATGCACTCGGCCATTTAGCAAAAGATAAAATCCATATTGTTGATGTATTAGCAGGGGCTTTTATGATGGTTCCGAAAGCTGTTCTTACACAAATTGGGGGTTTTGACAACCGTTTTTTTATGTATGCAGAGGATATTGACTTTTGTTATCGGATTCAAGAATTGGGGTATGAAATTCATTATATAGGCACCCAAAAAATTACGCATTTAAAAGGGGGCTCTACAAATAAGCATACTGAAACGTATCGAAAATATTTTTATGGTTCGATGGAACTTTTTGTCAAAAAATACAGTCGAACTAAATATAGTTTAACTGAAAAATGGATATTAATAATCGGCATTCGATTAGCGAGATACCTGGCTGCGGTAAGGAGTTTCTTGGTTCGATTTTTCTATGGAGAGGATATTTTTTTTCTCGAATTGCTTTAGTGCAATCGAGCATGCCGCTATGAGTAGCAACAATAAAAACGAATAACCCATCATACGAGATGAGCTTTCTATTTCATCCATCGTTTTCCCTTGTCGCTCTCTATAATTTAATACTTCCATCGGGTTTCTTTTCATCGAAATTACATAGTACATAACGTTAGATATTTTGGTTTTTCACTATTTTATGTAACAAAATCGTCATCACTTAGCCATGGCCATTGTGGAGGATCTTTTGAAAGCCAAAGGAGATCGACCATATTCTTTTTTAAAACATGCACAGAAATAGGGAGCAGAATTAAAGCCAGTTGTGTAAGCAATATCTTTTACAGAACCTAAGTTTTGCCTAAGCATTATTTCGGCTTTCATCAGCTTAGATCGGATGATGTATTTTTTGGGTGTAGTTTGGTAAAAACGTAAAACCCATCTTTCAAGTGTGGAAACGCTCATCGATAATTTTTCAGCAATTTCTTGAACTGAAAAGGTATTTTCATCGATTGTTTCTTCAACAATCATGTTAAAGTTTTTTTTGAATTCCTGTTCAAAATTTGCAGGATTATTCGCTTCTTCTCTTAAAAGCAATTGTTTTTCAAACTGATTTTGCATTTCTATTCGTAATGCAACCAGGTTTTTTACTTTGAGTAGTAAATCATTAATTTTAAAAGGCTTAACAATGTAATCATTTGCCCCCATTTCTAAACCCATACTTATTTTATCGTCGCTATTAATGGCCGACATTAATACAACCGGAATGGCGGAAAGCTTGGTATCGTTTTTTAAAATCCGAAGAATCGAAAAACCATCTAACGGAAATGGCAGCATAATATCTAATAAAATGATGTCGGGAAGTTCTGCTTTTAAAATTGCCAAGGCATCAATTCCATTTGATACGGCAATTACTTTAGCGGAAAAAGATAAACTTTCTTGCAACGACTCTCTTAATTCTTTATGGTCTTCAACCATTAGTACTGTTGGATAATTCATATGTATATATATTAATTGTGGTTTACGAAATTGTTGTTAAATGTTACTATAAAAGCAGTACCTCTCCCAATACTGCTACGTACGCGAATAGAGCCATTATTAAGTTCGATAAAATATTTTACGATCATTAAACCAATGCCAGTTCCTTCAATGTTTCCTACATTTGAACAGCGCACAAATGGCTTAAATAAGGAGTTTAACTCCGCCGTTGGTATACCTATGCCATTATCAATAATTAGGAGACTCCATTTTTTGGCATGCATTTTAACTTTTACAATGGGGGATAATTTTCCTTCAGAATATTTGAAAGCATTATTTATTAAGTTGCATAAAACGTGCTTGATCTGAAGTACATCAATCCATACACTATTCGATTTTTTGGGCATTACTAAGGTTAAAACACGTCCATCTTTCCACGGGTTATAATACTCCGAAAAAATTTGCTCTACTAAAGCGGTGATATTGGTTTGTTGTGGATTTGCAATAATGCTATTCGACTCAATTTTACTAACATACAAAAAGTCGTTTAGGAGCTGCGACATTTTATCTACCTGATCATTAATGCGACTAACAAATTTGGCACCGAAAAAATTCCTGCCTAATCCTTCTTTTTCAGCGGCCAAACCAATTAGTTCGCTGCTTGTTAATATAACCGACAGTGGCGTTCTTAGTTCGTGTGAAACTAAACTCACAAAACTGCTTTTCATTTCGTTTAACTTTCTTTCTTGTTCGGCAATTTTTTTTAACTCTTCTTCAGCCTGAATATGTTTTGTGATATCGGTAAAAAAAACAGCCCAGCTTTTGCGCAGATTATTCAATTCAAAAAAAGGGACGATCTTAAACTCAAGAATCATCGTTTGTTTTGCGGCATTTTCCATCCAAATATGAGGCGGCATTTGATGAGGGGGTTCCTCCTCCTGCACCACTTGTTTAAAGTGCTCCATAAAAACCTCCTCGCCCTGTAATAAATAACTATCTAACTGCTGAGGTCGTAGTTCTTTCACACCAACTACTTCAATCCATTTTTTATTGGCAAAACCAATGCTCAAGTCGCTATAAATAGCCACAACCATTTGGTTCATACCATTAACCAAACCCCTAAAAGTATTTGCTCTTTTTTGTTCCTGTATGGCTTGTGCGAGCTGATCCATCCATGTTTGGTTTTAAGCAGTTTTAATTTTTTGCCGATTTTCTAATAGGTTTTTCAACATATTATACTACTAAGTTAATGGGGTAAAAACGGCTCAAATGCAGTGTTTACGGCCGTTTTAATGTAGGGGTAACACTACATTCAAGAATGATTAAAAAATGTAATTGCCTGAAGATTCGCTGAAACTAGCTGGGCGTATAGATCAAGAGCTTTAGGGTATGAAAACGAGTACTTTTTCCACCCCCATTCTTGCCCTACTATTTTTGGTTAGTAGCTCAGCAATACAAGCCCAAATTAATGCTGGCTTTTCTACTGGTGCCAGCGCTTATTTCGGTGACTTAATATCAACACCGGCCTTCTTTCAACAAATGAATCCCAGTATTAGCGGAGATATTGGCATCAATATAGGGTCGCGCGTTAGGGCCAGACTTAATATCGCGTATTTGCAGGTAAGTGGCGACGATAAGAAATCGCCCTACTGGCCTACACGCAATAGAAACCTAAATTTTAAAAGCGATGTTTGGGAAGTGAGCGCATTAGCAGAAATAGATATTTTTAATTCAGAGAAAGTGCTGATAACACCGTATTTGTTTGGCGGGCCGGGTGTATTCTTCTTCAACCCAACCACAGTAGATAGAAATGGGAATAAGGTTCAGTTAAAATATGTGGGTACGAGTGGGCAAGCTACGGCGGTTGCAGCCTTGTTACAAGAAGGTAAAAAAGCCGTGAATACATTACAAAAAGCGTATGAAACACAAGAAACCTGTATGGTTGGAGGCCTAGGTTTTAGAGTACCTGTTGGAGAAATGTATTCTATAGGCGTGGAGCTGGTATATCGATTTACAAATACAGATAATTTAGATGATGTGGGTACAAAAGCATACCCAGCAAAGGGAAGTATATCGCCCTATGCCTATTCTTTGGCATTTAGAGGCGATGAAGTTATTAAGGGAGCAGAGCCTGGTTGGCAACCCCGAGGTAACCCAGATGTTAAAGACAGTTATTATTCCGTACAGATAAGAGTGGCCAAAACCCTTAATTTTGGCCGTTCACCCTATAAAAAGTGGTATAGATAGGCATTTTTTTTTAGCTTCGTGGCCTGTAAAATGTAGTTGCTAGCGATGCCGATTATTGATCTTAAGTTACCAAACACCATTCTTAAAGCTTTACGCTTACCGCAAAATAATTTAAGAAGGCAGCAGCTAAGGGTGTTAAAGAAGTTGCTTAAAAAAGCACGATTTACTTCATTCGGACAACAATATCGTTTCGATGAAATTTTATTGAGTAAGCACCCAGGTAAAAAATACCAGGAATTAGTGCCCACATTCAATTATAATAAGATATATAAAGAATGGTGGCATAAAACCCTGGAAGGACAATCAGATATTTGTTGGCCAGGAAAAATCAAATACTACGCGCTAAGTAGCGGTACCAGTGAAGCAGCAAGTAAATATATTCCTATTACAAACGATTTACTAAAGGGTAATAAAATTGTAATGATTAAACAGCTAATTAGCTTGTTTAGCTACGAAAATATACCCTATGCATCAATCGGAAAAGGCTGGCTTACCCTGGGTGGAAGTACCGAATTGCAAAAAGGAGCAGGCTATTATGCTGGCGATTTAAGCGGTATCACAGCAAAAAAAGCACCCTTTTGGTTTCAGCCATTTTATAAGCCCGGAAAAAAAATTGCTAAGCAACGCGATTGGAATAAAAAAATTAGTGAAATAGTAGAGAAGGCGCCTGAATGGGATATTAGCTTTTTAGTGGGTGTGCCCGCTTGGATACAAATGTGTGTAGAAATGATTGTAGAGCGGTATAAGCTTAAGCATATCCATGAAATATGGCCCAACCTTTCCTTTTTTGTACATGGTGGCGTAAGCTTTGAGCCGTATAAAAAGGGGTTCGAAAAAATGCTGGGAAAGCCTATTACCTATATAGAAACCTATTTAGCCTCGGAAGGATTTATTGCCTATCAAGATCGGCAAAATGCACAGGGAATGCGCCTGGTAACAAGCGAACATATATTCCATGAATTCGTTCCCTTCGATGAAAATAACTTTGATGCTGATGGTGAAATCGTAGATAAACCAGAAGCCTTAATGATACACGAGGTAGAAGAAGGAAAAGATTATGCATTGCTGATTAGTACCACTGCAGGTACATGGCGTTATTTAATTGGCGATACAATTCGTTTTGTAGATAAAGAAAAGGCCGAGATTATTATAACAGGCAGAACAAAACACTTTCTTAGCCTAGTTGGCGAGCATTTAAGTGTAGATAATATGAACAAAGCCGTTCAAATGGCAAGCGAGGAATTCAATATTTCTATTCCAGAGTTTACCGTATGTGGCGTGCCGTATGGTAACTTCTTTGCGCATCAATGGTATATTGCCTGTGATGATGATAAAGCAGATGCTGCTAAAATTGGAAATTATATTGATGACTGTTTGAAAGAATTGAACGACGATTACGCAGTAGAAAGAAATAGTGCACTCAAAGAGGTTCGTCTTGAAGTATTAAAAGAAAAACAATTCATGGATTTCATGAATCAAAAAGGTAAAGTGGGTGGGCAACATAAATTCCCTCGCGTATTAAAAGGTAATATGTTAGCAGATTGGAATGCCTTTTTACAAATAACCGGGGCATCAAAAAATGAAACAGCCAAATCTTCGGCATGAAGCAATGCTTAACAACATTGATACTATTTACGGGTTTATCTGCAATAGCCCAATCCAAAACACCAGATACATTTAAGGTATTATTTGTAACCACTAAGGGTGATTTTATTATTGAAGCTTACAAAAGCTGGGCGCCCATTGGGGTAGAGCGGTTTTATCAATTGGCGTCAACGGGTTATTATAACAACAATTATTTTTTTCGAGTAGAAAAAGAGTATGTGATACAGTTTGGTATTGCACCAGATCCTGCAAAAAGAAATAACTGGGATAGAAGCAGATTGCAAGATGAACCTGTAAAAGAAAAACATATAAAGGGAATAGTAGCTTTTGCACGCTCGGGTGCTAATAGTAGAAGCGCACAATTATTTATTGATGTAAACGATAATCCAAAACTAGATACTACGATGCGAGGTGGTGTACATGGATACCCACCCATCGGAAAAATTATCAAAGGCTATGAAGTAATGGAAGCGCTTAACGGACAATACGGGAGAGACATTCTTCCCTTACAAGATTCCATCTATAAATATGGAAATGCATTTTTGGATAAGCAATTTCCGGGATTAGATAAAATTATCAAAGCAACGATTATCAAATAAATTAAGCATGTATCCCGCATTGATAAAAGGTGTTGCATTAGGATTATTACTAAGTATATCTGTGGGGCCGATTATTTTTGCTATCATAAAGCAGAGTATTAATAACGGACATAAAGCGGGGTATATTTTTGTAGCAGGTGTTTCTGCAAGTGATCTTAGTTTGGTGTTGATCTGTAATTTTTTCACCGCACTCTTTGCTACTGCCCTTAATCATAGAACAGGTATTGCTATAACAGGTAGTTGCTTTTTAGTTGCGGTAGGCATTTACACTTTGTTTTTTAAAAAAGTTACCACCGATGAAGGGAATAATTTAATGGATAAAAAAATGCGTAAACGTGATTATGTAGGCATTTTTATCTCAGGTTATTTAATGAATATACTCAACCCCGCCGTTTTTATTTTTTGGCTTGCTTGGACCACTGCTATCCTAGGAGATGCTGCTGGATCATCCAATCCCCTACAATATAAGATAACTGTTTTTACCACCTGTTTAGTCGTAGTGTTACTCACAGATATTGCTAAAGTGATATTGGCAGGCAAAATACGTACAAAGCTTACACCTTATACCTTAAAGCTTATCAATAAGTTATCTGGACTCATCTTAATAGGCTTTGGTGTTGCACTTTGTTGGGGTGCGATTGCGTTTAAGGATTTGTAGATTCTAAGTATCTTTCCATAATGAGGAGGAT
>JBDKJW010000111.1:0-8874 GCA_039796395.1 Bacteroidota bacterium | reverse complement strand
ATGATATAACATGCTATGAACATCTTGCTGCGACTGTGGATCACCTTCAATTTGAATATCACTCTTCCATAATTGCGCCCAAGCTTTATGATGAAATGCAAGCAATCGATCTCTACCTTCTAATTTGGCAAAAATCGTCATTCGTTCTGCTTCATTTAATGGATCATCATGATGTGCACTAGTAATAGATGTACCTGCAATAGAGAACCGATAGGCTTCCCCTGCTTGTAGTTTTTTTGTGAATTTCATGAGGTGCATATTATTATCCCACATCTCATGAATTACACGTGGCTCCGCACCATGATGTTCCGTAAATAAAAAAGTATTGGATGCACACATAAGTAATTTTCCAGTAGGGCTCTTCGCAGAAGAAGTAAGTAGGCTAATGGTTACATGCGGACGATCAATTTCATTATAATAATTCTGTACATCTTTTAAAGCGTCTGGCGCTTCCATTACACTCGCAGCATTTAGGGTAATATCTTTTTTAGGTGTTACAGTTACATCCATTAACACGGTGAAAGGCAAATGGCGTAAGGAATAATAGGTATAGCTAATAGAAGCTTTATCACCATAATCGAATGAACAAGTAAAAGATGCTTTTTGCATATCTAATTCTTGCTTCATATTTTGTATTTCTCCAGCCGAAATGCCGCGCCCATCAATACCTAGCTGCATATTCAGCAAATTGAAACTTTTTAGAAAATTACTCACCCGGCCTCTTCCATACAAGTCGTAGGCCCCCGCTAATACAACATCTTTTACTTTGAATGGCTCGGGCGATGAAACGATGCCTATCATACCATTCGCAACCGTTATGCCATAATATTTAGCCGGATTGATATTTGTGGTAGCTATTTTCCATGGGTCTTGTGCTTGTATTTGAACAATCAAAAAAAGCGCAGCACAAAAGGCAAACAATCGGTTCATAAATGCTTATTTTGCGGGTATTACAGAGATTCAAATCTATCCATAAATTTTGGAAGAGAAATACTTGTACATGAAAAAATACTTTTTCTTACTTGCCTTAATAACAACGGTTTTATCGTGTTCAGATAAAAAGCCATTATTTAAAGAATTGACTGCGGATCAAACCGGTATTTCCTTTACTAATCAAATTACGGAAACGCAGGATTTAAATATTTTGAATTATGAATACCTCTACAATGGAGGTGGTGTAGGTATTGGCGATTTTAATAATGATAGTTTACCGGATATTTATTTTACAGCTAATCTTGTTTCAAATAAATTATATCTTAACAAGGGTAATTTAAAGTTTGAAGATATAACAGCTGTTGCCGCCGTAGGCGGCAATGGCAAATGGTGTAAAGGGGTTTCAGTAGTAGATATAAATAATGATGGTTGGCAAGATATTTATGTATGTGCAGCCATCTTACCCGATAGCAATGCAAGAAGAAACCTACTCTATATCAATCAAGGGTTGAATGAACAAAAAATACCCATCTTTAAAGAACAAGCTGCAGATTATGGATTAGATGATCCATCTAACACACATATGGCTGCATTTTTTGATTATGATAATGATGGCGACTTAGATCTGTATTTATTAGTAAACGATTTAGATGGCACTTACCCAAATGAATTTCGACCCATTCGCAAAGATGGGTCTTGGCCAACTACAGATAAATTATTTCAAAATAATTTTGATAGTACAAAGCAACATCCTGTATTTAGCAATGTTTCTGCCCAAGCAGGTATTTTAATTGAAGGACATGGACTTGGTGTAAATATTACTGATATTAATAATGATGGCTGGAAAGATATTTATGTAAGCAATGATTATTTATCAAACAATATATTATACATCAATAATAAAAATGGAACATTCACCGATAAAGCCTATGAATGGCTAAAGCATACTAGTAAAAATGCCATGGGTAATGATATTGCTGATATTAATAATGATGGTTTAGCCGATATTATTGAAACGGATATGTCGCCCGCCGATCAATACCGTTTGAAAATGATGAATAGTGATATCAGTTATCAAACTTTTCAAAACGCTGCTCGCTTTGGCTATATAGCACAATATCCACGCAATACCTTACAATTAAATAGAGGGCTGATTAAAAAAGAAAATGACTCAGTAGCTTCTCCTATATTTAGTGAGATCGCCTATATAGCAGGTGTTGCGCAAACCGATTGGAGTTGGGCTCCATTACTTACCGACGTAGATAATGATGGCTATAGAGATTTACTGATTAGTAATGGATTGCCAAAAGATATGTCGGACCTAGATTTCATGGCCTATCGGCAACATGCTGTTGCAAATGCCCCATTGGAAGAAATATTAAATCAATTACCCAAAGTACAAGTTGCTAATTATGTTTTTAAAAATAATGGCGATTTAACCTTTACCGATAAATCGGCAGAATGGGGTTTTACAAAGCCTACATTTTCAGCCGGTATGGCTTATGCAGATTTTGATAGAGATGGTGATTTGGATATTGTGATGAATAATACCAATATGCCTGTAAGTTTTTTAGAAAATACAGCGAATACACAAAAAGAAAAGAAGCATTATATCAATATCCATTTAATAGGTACAGATAAAAATAAAGCTGCCTTAGGTGCCATGATTAAAGTAGTTGCTGGGGGTACACAACAAATATGGGAGCATACGCCTTATCGCGGCTACATGAGCACGATAGATAAAACCATTCATTTCGGTATTGGTAATGCTAGTTCTATCGATTCGATTATTGTTGTATGGCCCGATCATGCAACCCAATACCTAACGAATATCCCAACAGATCAATCCATTACTATTACTTATAAACAAAATCAATCTATACCCTCTACCCTATACCCTTATACCCCCTCCCTTACCCCCTTATTCACCGATATTACCAAACAATCGGGTATAGATTTATTATACCGAGAGCTCGATTTTATAGATTTTAATATTCAGCGATTATTACCACATAAACTTACCCAAACAGGACCCGCGCTAGCAGCCGGCGATTTGAATGGAGATGGATTGGATGATTTAGTTGTTGGGGGCGGTTCTCCCGAATCTGCTTCATTAGTATTTCAACAAACCAATGGAACTTTTACTACTAAAAAATTAAAAAATACGAAAGAACCACAATTACAAGATGATGCATCTATTGCTTTGTTTGATGTTGATGGTGATAAAGACTTGGATATTTATATAGCATCCGGTGGCGCTGAAAATGAGCCACAATCTAATGCCTATCAAGATCATCTCTACATCAATGATGGCAAAGGAAATTTTTCTGAAACCAGCAATGCATTACCTATTAACAAGGATTCAAAAAGCTGTGTACGCAGCAATGATATAGATGGAGATGGCGATTTAGATTTATTTATAGGCGCACGAATTATTCCTGGTAAATACCCCTTACCACTTACTAGCCGTATCTACAGAAACGATACTAAGAATGGCCAAATACAATTTACAGATATTACTACATCTGTTGCACCAAGTTTAGAAAATATAGGTATGGTTACCGATGCCGTTTTCGCAGATATCAACAATGATAAACAAAACGATCTAATACTTACGCTTGAATGGGGAGCCATAACCATACTGGAAAAAAAAGGGAATGGGTTTCAAAAAATGAAAACCTCACTCGATACGGAAACAGGCTGGTGGACTACCATTAAAGCCTTAGATATAGATAAAGATGGTGATATAGATTTTGTTGCTGGTAATTATGGATGCAATGGTTTTCTTCAACCATCAGAAAAAAAGCCATTACACATTTATGCAAAAGATTTTGACGGCAATGGAAGTATGGACGCCATCACTACGTCATTTTATCCGCCCGGTATTGGCGAAAAACCGAAAGAATTTGTAGTTGCCGGTAGAGATGAGTTTATTCGAGAAATGACGGCTATGAAAGAACGCTTCCCTAACTATGCTAGTTATGCAAAAGCAAGTTTCCCGGAAATTTTTTCGGCAGATAAAATAAAAGATGTACTTGCATTACAAGCTAGCAACTTTAATACTTGTTGGATTGAAAATAAAGGGAAAGAAGGCTTTATCATACATATACTACCAGTGCTTGCTCAATTAGCACCCGTATATGGAATTATATGCGACGATTATAATAAAGATGGAATCATAGATATTTTATTGAACGGAAATGAATACGGCATGGCTCCATACTTGGGTAGGTATGATGCCGCAAACGGATTAGTGCTATTAGGCAAGGGTAATGGCATATATGATCCTCTAAGTATTGCAGCAGCTGGGTTCTATGTTCCTGGTAATGGCCGTGGATTACTTCAAATAAATAGTAAGCATAAAAAAATGATCATTGCCGCACAAAATGCGGGCGTCTTAAAAATTTTCAGTACTCATGATGAAAAATAATTGCCTTACCCTTCTCAGTATTTTGTTTATTACCTGTACAAGCGTAAAAAAACAACCTTCGATTTCAACAGAAGAAGTACAACATCAATGTGTACAAAAATTAACTGATGTAATTGTATATGATATTTTTACACCGCCAGTAGCTAGCAGAATTTATGCATATAGCAACCTCGCTTATTATGAAGCGCTTATTGGTAATACAGATAGTAATAGCATTGTAAGTAAACTTAAAGGATTCGACCCGTTAAACCGAACTACGATATCCATCAACCCCACAATAGCTGCTGCTACCGCATTTATGAAAGTAGCAGAGGCATTGGTTTTTTCAAAAGATAGTATCAAAAAATATAGTGATCATATTTTAGCGGGTATAGTGGAAGAAGACAATAAAAAAATACTTGCTTCAAAAGCTTGGGGTGAAGCAGTTGCTACTATGATTTTAAAAAGAGCTGCTGCAGATAATTATAAGAAAACAAGAGGCATGCCTCGCTATAGTGTATTTAAAGAAGCTACCACCTGGCAACAAACACCACCCGATTATGTAGATGCCGTTGAGCCAAACTGGCGATTAATAAAACCATTATTAATGGATAGTTCATCCCAATTCGCGCCCCCTCCGCCCCCTTCCTTTTCTGTTATACCTTCCTCTTTATACCAACAAGAATTAATGGAAGTTTACAATATCAGTAAGCATCTCAGCCCCGAGCAAGATAGTATTGCTGCCTATTGGGATGATAATCCTTTTGTAACAATGCATACTGGTCATTTAACCTATGCTAATAAAAAAACAACGCCTGTTGGTCACTGGATGGGTATTATTGCTATTACATCGAGAATTCAAAAAGCAAACACAAAAAATATTGCCAAGGCTTATGCACTTGCTTCAGCTGCTATTTTTGATGGTTTTATTAGCTGTTGGGATGAAAAGTTCAGGAGTAAAACAAAACGCCCTATTACTGTAATTCGCGAGTATATTGAATCGGAATGGAGCCCTAATTTACAAACGCCTCCTTTTCCTGAATATACAAGCGGGCATAGTGTAATATCTGCTGCTGCTGCAACAGTACTTACCAAACAATTAGGCAGTAATATTGTTTTTACCGATACTACCGAATTACAGTATTTAGGCATGAAACGAACATTCCATTCTTTTAAAGCCGCTGCCGATGAAGCAGGAATAAGTAGGCTATATGGCGGTATACATTATACATCTGCTATTGAACAAGGTAAATTACAAGGTATTAAAGTTGGAGAATTATATACTCAACGTTTTATTTATTAAATAATATATTTTCGCACACGAAAGGAAATTGGTATGAAAAAAATTATTTTATTTTTAGTAAGCATTGTAGCCATTATTGTACTGGTGAGTTTTTTTATTCCTGCTGCATATCAAACTTCAACAACTAATTCAGTAAACATTGCACCTGATGCTGCTTTTAGGACTTTCGGTAATTATAAAAATCCGAAATGGTGGCCAGGAACAGTTACAAACGATACAATTTTTGTTTATAAAGAAAATATATTTAAGGTAAAATCGTACCAACTAAATAATGCTCATTTTAGTACCGTATATAAAGGAATCACTATTTTATATACGGTGAGTTTTGTTCAGCAGGGTTCCAATCAAATGCAACTACTAAAAGTTATCGAATTCGAACTTTCTACAAACCCTTTTAAGAAGTTAATACAAAGAATTCAATTGCCTACTGCCGAAAAATATATGAACGAGTTATTTCAGCATACAGCAACTTTTTTTAGTGACGCAAAGTATGTTTACGGTTTACAGATTACAAAGCAAAAAGTAAAAGACTCCGCACTTATTTCTGTAAAAGATATATTTGATCACTATCCAACCACTACGGATATTTATAAACAAGTAGCGGAAATAAAAAAATATATACAAACGCAACAAGGAAAAGAAGTGAATTACCCTTTTTTAAATATCCGTAAAACGGATAGCATTCACTTCGAATCAATGGTAGCCATTGCTACAGAAAAAGAATTACCTGGCACCAACAGGTTTAATGTTAAAAAAATGGTGCTTGGTAATATATTATTCGCAGTGGCAACCGGGGGTTTATCGGCTATAAAAGAAGGCGAAAAACAAATGGAGTACTATGTGTTCGATTATCGAAAAAGCTCCCCAGCTATTCCTTTTCAATCACTTATAACAGATAGATCGGCTGAACCTGATACCACGAAATGGCAAACAGGTTTGCATTACCCCATTTTTAGATAGCCTACTGAGGTGGCAGTAAAAAAACCAAAGAAGCATTATTGCGTACAACAGCTATTGCTTTTTTACCAGCAATTATTATAGGAAGCATTTTGCGAACTTCCCCTTGTGGAAATCCGATGATTGACTGACTTGCCGTTAATTCTCCTTTATTATTCATCGAAAGTAAAGTGCCATAATTGGCATCTTGTTTGCCAAGTTCAACATTATACCCCGAAAAATTACCACCAAGTAACACTTCTTGCTCTTTATTTTTGCCGATATCGATGGCAATAGCTGCTTTTATTGTACTCCATTGCGCTTGCGGGGGTAACTCTTTCACCGAAAAATTGGCATGGCCATTATTAATCAATAAAACACTTGCCAAGCAAGTAACGGTTTTCTTTACAGATTCATCAAATTTCTTATTCGGAAATATGTCTCTTAAAGGCGCTTTTGCAAAATTTTCTGCATACAAAAATTTCTTTTTAAGTGCAGGCATTCGTCTTTCTAATTGCATCTTGCTGGAGAATGGAATTTCTTCTCCTTGCACAAAATAAGTAAGCACTTGTTCCTTCATGCCATTATCATCAAAATCATTCAAATACATATTCACTGGTGCTTCCTCAGATGCCTTGAGTCTACTATTTAAACCATAATTACCAGCTATAATATCAATATCACCATCCCGATCAATATCAATCGGTAATATTTGTTGCCATAGGCCCGATAAATTAGTAAGCGTTTTTTTAATAAGCTTGTTACCATCATTCATATACGCATCTATAGTACCCCACTCAGTACTCAACAGCAAATCAATTTTTTTATCATTATTCATATCTACCCACTCGGCACTGGTTACCATCCCGGCCTCACTTAATCTGCTATTCCATGCACTGGTAGCATCTTTAAAGTTGCCCTTGCCATCATTAACTAATATAAAAGAACGAGGTGTTTGGCCATAATTCGTAACAAATATATTCGGGAAAGCATCTTTTTTTCTACTTAAGTTCCCTTTGCCATCATTGAGATATAATAATGGTTGCAGATGCTCATCCTCGCCATAATACTCATTACCGCCAGTGGCAATTACCAAATCGAGATGTGAATCATTGTTTACATCCACCCATTTTGCATCTACAGCTTCCCACATAGAATCTAATGCCATGGCTGGCTGAGAAATTTTAGCGAATCTGCCTGACTTTTGTTGCGTATAAATTGCCGCTTGATATGACTTTGCAGCACCAATAAAAAGATCTTCTAAACCATCGTGATTGATATCTGCTATAGCAATGGCAGGCCCTTCTGTAGATACCATTTGAGGCATCAATAATTCACGATCAAATTCATTAAACGCGTTTTCTATATGCTGATGATTGAGGCCTGTTTCACTGGTAATATCCTGAAGAAAAAGAGGTGGTGTAGAAGATGCGTGTTTTAGTTTACCATAATCGAACATATTATCAGTAGGCGTATACCGAATTATATTACTAGTATTGCGTTTAATATCAATCCTGGTGTATTGATTATTCGGCCAAACCACAATAGCCGAGTCGATAGCGATATTTTTCAACCCAATATGAATAGGCACAGCCATGCTAGATTGAAACCCATGCACTGGGTAATGCTCATAACTATACACCTGAGATTGTGCATATACAAATACTTTAGCACCCAAAGCATTTGTATTACTAGCTATACCTTTTAATGTAATAGAAGTAAAATCATTTACACGCTTATCTTTATTGGCATTATTCGCATAAATGAACGCTTTATCATTAATATTATTAACAACAATATCTAAATCGCCATCATTATCAAGATCCGCATATAATGCGCCATTGGAGAAACTGAGTTGATTATGATTTATGCTATCTGTATAGTTATCGAATTTGAGTTTACCATTATTAATGAAAAACTGATTGGGCAATTTAATCTCTGGAAATTTATTGGTGAGTGCTAACTCTTTATTACTAAGTGTATTTGATCTTAATTTTTCTTGTATTTCTTGTCCGGATACAAAATTGATATAATCCATATCATTCATGCGCTTCGGAATACCGTTAGATACAAATAAATCTTTATTGCCATCGTTATTAAAATCTACCCACAATGCAGCCCAACTCCAATCGGTAGCAAATATGTTTGCATACTGCCCTATTTCACTAAATTTTCCATTTTGCAAATTATACTGCAAATTATTTCGGGCATATTGATAGCTATAGCCATATGCTATTTTTTGGTTGAAGAGGTTATAATCATCTTCAGACAAAGAGCGCTTAAGCATGTAAGG
>JBDKJW010000110.1:0-7800 GCA_039796395.1 Bacteroidota bacterium | reverse complement strand
AGCTACCGGTGCGGTATGGAAACCCAATGTAAAGGAAACAGGTATTACCAAGCAGGATAGTAAGAACTATAATTATTCTATACAGTATAAGGGGTGCCCGGAAAAGCAATAATTTATTTTACCATGAAAATCGTAACTGAAAAATACGATTTACATGGTAATAGCATCTGTAACTCTTCGGACACCCCCGACTCCCTGACTTCTGGCCTACGCTCCATTCCTCTAATTTAATTTGGCTTTTCCCGAATTTTTCTTAATTTGTTATTACTCTCCCCCAACAGTTACCTAAGTACGGTTTGTACTTAGGGTGTTTAATTAGTTTGAAGATAGTTTGATGGAATAAAAAAAGCCGAGTTACCCCGGCTTAAATGTTTTCACAACGGAATAATCCTTATTGTGATTTGCTTTCAGTATAAAAGTAAGAACAATCAATTTAAGCAGCAATAAATTTTATTGCCATTCCTCTGGTCGTTTAATTAAGTAACTTGAAGTGTTTACCAAACTATTATTAAATTGTGTATTTCTTAAGCTACTTTTCCCGATAGTCATTGAACCCTTTGCGGCATTTTTAACACTAACATTAAATCTATTCGGCGGGAAAGCAACGAATACCCTTTTTTGTGGAAAAAGTTGATGAATTGAATTTACTGGAGGAATGAGATCACTATCGCCCGAAATAAGAAATGCAGTTTCATATTTATCAGCAAAAGCATCTTCCATCATTGAAACAGCAATATTAACATCGGTCATTTTTTCATTAGAATATGGGTAAGTATGACCACATTTTCTGCATTTTTCAATATGTGACTGATAGTGTCCGTAAATAATATCACAATCAGCAAGTGTTTCAAGAGCTTCTATATATATCTTCTGCCGCTTCTCTTTATCAGGATTATTTCTTACACGAGAAGTAAAATACTTCGTATAAACCAGTTGTTGGTTAGCTTTGAGTAATGATTTTACCAAAGCCTGAACATTTAGCCAAAGAGAATCATTACCATTTTGCTTCATTCCAAAATAGAGGTTAAATCCATCTATATATGCTACAACTCGTTCCATTTGATTTGTTTTGCTTTTATCATTTTGTTTCCTTAATTTTACTCTTCAAGAACAGCTCCAGAGATAGCATCTCCGGATTGACGCTCCTCGCAAGGGAGCGTTTCGCATTTTATCAAAATTAATTAATTTTAATAAATAATAAAAATATGATTTGTAATTATATATCCTATATTTGTCTTCGAAAAAAATAAAATCGTAGAAAAACGATTTTATTTGGGGCGGTAGCATAAAGGCTAATGTAGCACTCTCAAAAATTGTTCATATGGGTTCGATTCCCATCCGCTCCATTTCAAAGTTACTGATTTGCTTTTAATTATACCCCAATTTATTATGGATATATTAATCAACAAATCAGTTGTGATTAGCTTTCAGTTTTTTTTAAATGGAGTACTAAGTCGATAGAGATTCGTACTCCATTTCAATTTATTATGTATCTCAGAAAAATAATTTAAGTTCGATATAAAATATTTTAGATGCTAAAAAACATACTTGGTCTTGACCTCGGTACTACCAGCATCGGGTGGGCGCATGTAGTTGAAGATGATAGTTTTAAAGAATCTTATATTAGGGACATAGGAGTTAGGGTTGTTCCTCTAAGTACAGATGAACAAACAAACTTTGAAAAAGGAAAGGCCGCTTCTCCAAATGCAGATAGAACAAACAAACGTAGTGCTCGACGAAATCTCAGTCGTTATAAACTGAGAAGAGAAAATCTTCGTGAAATTTTGATAGCGGAAAAATGGGTTACAATTGATACTCCTCTTGCCGAAACGGGAAAAAGGTCAACCTTCGAAACATTAAAACTTCGTACCAAAGGGGTATCTGAAAAAATAACAAAAGAAGAATTTGCGCGTGTATTATTCTCCATAAATAAAAAACGTGGCTATAAAAGTAGTAGAAAGGCTAAAAATGATGATGAAGGACAAATAATAGATGGTATGTCCATCGCCAAAAAACTGTATGAAGAAAATCTTACACCTGGTCAGTTTGTTTATGGATTATTATTAAATGGGAAAAAAGCTATCCCAGAGTTTTACAGGTCAGATCTTGAGTTGGAATTAGAGAAGGTATGGAATTATCAAACTAAGTTTCTTCCGGATATTCTCACAAATGTCTTCAAAAAAAATATTGAAGGAAAGGGTTTAAGAGCAACTGCTGCTTCATTTTGGGGTACTTACCAATTTAATACCGAAGAGATAAAAGGAACTAAAGATGAAAAAAAATTACAAGTATACAGGTGGCGTAGTATCGCAATTAATACTCCTTTGAAAAAGGAAGAAGTTGCATATGTTATTGCTGAAATAAATGGGAATATTAATCAATCCAGTGGCTACTTAGGTTCAATTAGCGATAGGAGTAAAGAATTATATTTTACCAAGCAAACTGTTGGGCAATATCTATATAATCAAATTAAAAATAACCCTCATACACGACTTAAAGGTCAGGTATTTTACCGTCAGGACTATCTAGATGAATTCGAAATACTTTGGGAAACACAGGCCAAATATCATCCAGAATTAAATCCTACTCTAAAAGAAAATATTCGAGACGTCATAATTTTTTACCAAAGAAGGCTTAAATCTCAAAAAGGTTTAGTCAACTATTGCCAATTCGAGAGTAAAGAAATCGAATTTGATAAAAATGGAAAGAAAATAAAGATGACGGTTGGTTCTAAGGTATGCCCAAAATCATCTCCAATTTTTCAAGAATTTAAAAGTTGGCAAATACTCGGGCATATGAAACTAAAGAATAAACTTACACAAGAAGTTTTTTCATTAGACGATGATAGTAAAAAAAATCTTTTCAATGAACTAAACTTAAAAGGAAATATATCTGCTTCTAAAATCATAGAAATACTAGGCTATAAATCAAAGGACTGGGAAATTAATTACTCTACAATTGAAGGAAATCATACAAACAAGAAATTTTATACCGCTTTTTTGCAAATACTTGAATTAGAAGGGTATGATATTAAAGAGTTATTGAAACTAAGTAAAAATACAGATGAAATTTCTCTAACTGACTTAGATGTGCCTGCTACTGAAATTAAAAAAATGGTTAAGGATGTTTTTTCGATTCTAGGGATTAATACTCAGATTCTTGATTTTAACGCTGAGATTGAGGGGGAATTATTCGAATTACAACCAGCATACCAATTTTGGCATTTGCTTTATTCAGCAGAAGATGATACACAAAAGTACACCGCAGAGGATATTTATCTTTTTGGCAATCATGATATCCATCTTAAAAAGTTACTTTGTAAGAAATTTGGATTTAAGCCTGAACATACCAAAATACTTTCGAAGATTAGCATACCCACTGAATATGGTAGTTTATCTACAAAGGCGATTAGAAAGATTTACCCTTTTATTAAAGAATTACAATTCGACAAAGCTTGCTTTGAAGCAGGCTATAAACATTCAAATTCATTAACGAAAGAGGAAAATGAAAAACGTGAATTATCTACTCGTTTAGACCTTTTAAAGAAAAATAGACTAAGGAATCCTGTTGTAGAAAAAATCCTTAATCAAATGATTAATGTGACAAATGAGCTAATCAAACAGAATAGTGTAATAGATGCAAATGGATCAACATTAAAACATTTTTATTTTGATGAAATAAGAATAGAGCTTGCAAGAGAGTTGAAAAAGAATGCAAAAGAAAGAACACTACTAAGTAGCAATATAGAAGCTACAAAAAGGAAACATGAAATTATTTTAAATATACTTATTAAAGAATTCAACATCCCAAATCCTACGAGAAATGATATAATTCGATACAAGCTTTATCAAGAGTTAAAAAACAATGGATACCGGGATTTATACACCAATACTTACATTCAAAGAGAAATTTTATTTAGCAAAGAAATAGATATCGAGCATATAATTCCAAAAGCGAGAATTTTTGATGATAGTTTTTCAAATAAAACCCTTGCATTTAGACAAACGAACCTAAATAAAAGAGAAGATACTGCATTTGACTTTATAAGCAAAAACTATAACGCTCAATTAGCTGATTATACAGATAGAATCAATCACCTTTTTGATTTAGGTAAAAAAAATCCTGAAGAAGGAATCAGTAAGGCAAAATATAAAAAATTACTCTTAAAAGGAAGTGAGATTGGAGATGGATTCATTGAAAGAGATATCCGTGAAACACAATATATAGCCAAGAAAGCAAAGCAACTGCTTGAAACTATCTGTAGAAACGTTATTTCAACTACAGGAGAAGTAACTGATCGCTTAAGAGAAGATTGGGGGCTAATTAATGTAATGAAAGAACTTAATTTACCAAAGTACAAGACTCTTGGATTAACTAAACTAGAGGAAAGGAAATATGGACAAAAAGTAGAAGTAATTGAATCATGGAATAAACGAAATGATCATCGTCATCATGCAATGGACGCTTTAACTGTAGCTTTTACTAAACATAGCTATATACAATATCTAAACAATTTGAATGCAAGAAAAGATGAGTTTCATAAAAAAAATACTATCATCATCGCAATCGAGAATAAGGAAACAATATTGAGCATTGATGAGAATGGTGATAAAAAAAGGAAATTCAGAGAACCAATTCAAAATTTTCGACAGATAGCTAAAGAGCGGCTTGAATCGGTATTGATTTCTCATAAGGTAAAAAATAAAGTTGCTACTAAAAACAAGAACTATATTAAAGGGAAGCATAATCCGCAAGATGTACTTACGCCACGAGGGCAATTACATAAAGAAACCGTTTATGGGAAATATCATTATTATACTCAAAAAGAAGAAAAAATTGGGGCTAAACTTGATCAAAATATTATCACAAGAATTATTAATCCTACTTATAGAAATGCCCTCATTAAAAGATTAGAAGACTATGGAAATGATCCTAAAAAGGCATTTGGAGGTAAAAATGCAATATCAAAAACACCTGTTAAAACTATCTCTGGAGAGATCGTGCCTGAAAAAGTAAAAATTTCTTATTTAGAAAATGATTTTAGTATTAGGAAAATAGTGAACCCGGACAATTTTCCCGATAAAAAAAGTATTGAAAAAATTATTGATAAAGGAATTAAAACAATACTATTAAACAGATTAGAAGAGCATAAGGAAAACTCTAAAACAGCGTTTTCTGACTTAGACAAGTCACCAATATGGTTGAATAAAGAAAAAGGAATAGCTATAAAAAAAGTTGCAATCAGCGGAGTTAAAAATGCTGAACCATTACATTACAAAAAGGATCATTTGGGAAATTTAATTTTAGATGAGTTTAAAAAAAGAATTCCCACAGACTATATTAGTACTGGCAATAACCATCATGTATCAATTTATGAGGATTCAAATGGTTTTCTGCAAGAGTATGTTGTATCATTATATGAAGCAGTAGCAAGAGTTAATCAAGGACTCCCAATTGTTGATAAAAATTATAATCAAGCAATTGGATGGAGATTTTTGTTCACACTCAAGCAAAATGAAATGTTCGTTTTTCCTAATAAAACTATTGGTTTCGATCCCGATGAAATAAATTTATTTGATGCAAAAAATAGAAACATTATAAGCCCTAACTTATTTAGGGTGCAAACTATTTCAGTAGTGAAATATGGCAATTCAACAATTAGAGACTTTAAATTCAGGCATCACTTGGAAACCACATTAGAAGATCGAAAAGAACTTCAAGGAATAACTTATCATCAAATAAAAAGTTTAGAGCCATTGAGGAGTCTTGTTAAAGTACGATTAAATCATTTAGGTCAGATCACATGGATTGGAGAATATTAATTAATATGTTCGAATGATTAAACGAACCCTATATTTCTGCAACCCAGCCTATTTAAAAACTAGTACTGAGCAACTGGCTTTTGAGGATCGTCTGGTTCACATTAGTACCTTTATTACAAATTAATAAAACGTTATAATCTTGCCTACTATAGCAGCTAATAAACTTGATCAACAAATAACAAGTTATCTCCCTCAACTTAATGAGCGCCAAAAGAAAACTGTATTAACAGTGGTGAAAAGCTTTATGGATAAACAAAAAGACTGGTGGAATGAAATAAATGAAGAACAACAAAATGCCATTGATCACTCATTAACGGAAATGAAGGCAGGTAAACTTATTGCTCATGATAGCATCATGAAAAAATACCATTAATGGCAGAAAAAATAATTTTTAATACTCAATCAACTTGCTCAACCAAACTAGGTATTAACGAATGTTCTTGCCTAATGTATACTAATAATTTTTTATTTACGTTAATTTAATACCCCCATAAATATTTTTACCTATATCAAATATTTAACCGTAAGGTTATAAACAATTGCGTTATGATCAAACGCACCCTATACTTCGGCAACCCAGCTTATTTAAAAACCAGTAATGAACAATTGGTTTTTGAAGATCCGCAATCTGGAGAAACGAAGCAGGTGCCTATTGAAGATATAGGGGTAGTTATAGCAGACAATCAACAACTCACTTTTACACAGGCTTTACTGGATAAGTTATTAGCGAATAATGTAGCATTTATAACCTGTAATACTACTCACCATCCAGTAGGGCTTATGCTTAACTTAGATGGCAATAGCTTACAAAGCCAGAAATTTCAGGCGCAAACCGAAGCGACTGCACCCCTAAAAAAGCAACTCTGGCAACAAACGGTAAGTGCTAAAATTAGTAATCAAGCGGCCATTTTAAAATGGCAGAAAATATCGATAAACAACTTATTAAACTGGGCAAAAGAGGTAAAAAGTGGAGATATTGAGAACCATGAAGCCATGGCTGCGGCTTATTATTGGAAGCATATTTTTACCCATACTGCTGTTGGTAATCATTTCAAAAGAGAAAGAGAAGGCTTACCCCCTAATAACTTATTAAACTATGGCTATGCGATTCTAAGGGCATTGGTTGCGAGAAGCTTGGTTGCAAGCGGACTCATGCCAACACTTGGCATATTTCACCGTAATCAATACAATGCCTATTGCTTGGCAGATGATATCATGGAACCATATAGGCCTTTTGTAGATAAAGTGGTTTGGGAATTGGTGAGGGCAAATGGATTATATCTTGAAATGGGGCCAACCATGAAAAAAGCATTATTAAATATTCCGGCTATGGATGTGCGGATAAAGGACGAGAAAAGCCCGCTAATGGTGGCTGTTCAAAAAACCACAGCAAGTTTGGCAAAGTGTTTTGAGGGCAAGATCAGGAAAATAGATTACCCTGAACTAGAAGGGCTTTTATGAGCCGAAGAGCCGATAGCCGCTTAAATGCCTACCGCATTATGTGGGTACTTGTATTATTTGATTTACCAACAGAAACCAAGAAGGATCGGAAGATCTACGCCGATTTCCGCAAAAAATTATTGCAGGATGGGTTTATGATGTTCCAGTTCAGCATATATATGCGCCATTGTGCAAGTAGGGAAAATGCTGACGTTCATATTAAGCGTGTAAAGAAGATTTTACCCGAAAAGGGACATATAGGCATATTTCAGTTTACCGATAAACAGTTTTCTATGGTAGAAATTTACCAAGGAAAAACACCCCAAAACACCAGCCCGCCTGTTCAACAGTTAGAAATGTTTTAAAAAAGCAAATAGGATTCAAAAAATGATCTTCAGAACCATTTTTTGAATTCTATTTTAACCCTCAAATACAAGCCCAGTAAGCATTATAGCCAATCGCGTTGTATAAGATCTAAGTTACTAAATAGTTTGAAAGCAAATCACAACGATAGGTCTAAAGAGATGAAACAAACGCC
>JBDKJW010000109.1:0-7868 GCA_039796395.1 Bacteroidota bacterium | reverse complement strand
CTTACGCTAAGTTTAAAAACAGAAGGTACACAGATGATTGTATTTAATAGTACTAACTCTTTTATTACCCTCGATGCAAAAAAATTTGATGAATATCTAACTGAAGATGGGCTTGGATATATTCGCGCCGCGCGTAAAAAATATGGAGAAGAGAATAAACCCAGTAATGAATACTATCAACGCAGCGTAAAAACAATTATACAAGTTGGTGAAAAATTATCAACAGTTTGTACAAAGCCAACCTCCCTCCCCTTAGATATAATACCACAAGTAAACCCTTATCAAAAAAATAATACCCCCACTATTAGCTTTACCATTTTATTCAAAAAAAAGCCGCTTAAAAACAGCCTGCTAAAATATTGGGTTAAGCCGCATAACGGAAAGGTAATGATGGAAGATGTAAAAACAAATAACGAAGGTGTGGTAATCGTACCCAAAAAAATGGGCATCATAATGCTAAGCGGGGTATATATGGAAAGAGTTGAAAAGGATCCAAAGGCTCAATGGCAAAGCTACTGGGGCAGCTGTACTTTCGAGATTCGTTAATTAAGCTGAAATAAATTTATCAGCGTACTTTTTCATAAGCTTGAAACTAATAATCACATGGGTTACACTCATTACTCCTACAACAAATAGAAAAGCCGACACGCTTTTAAACATTGTATATAATACATCAACTGAAATTTGTGCGCCTAACTGTGGTTGTGTTTCTAGCATTTGGCTTAATTGCTGTCGAAGCGTAATATCACTTGTATTAAAACTTTGAACAGCACTTATCATAAAAATGGCTGCAATAAAAGCCGTTCCATAAGCATTTACTTTTATCCAATCTCTTAAACTGGCTTTTACCATTGTTTCTTGTATAAGCACTTTGACTAAAAATTGCAAACATGTGATACAATATATCACATAGCAAATAAGTGCAAAAGCCATTAATAAGAAAGCAGGATTAGTACTAATAGCCATAAAAAAAATAATAACACCCATTAAACCAAATAATAAGGCTATTGGAATCATAAGAAAACTAAGAATCTTATATAAAAGTGTCATAATTATTGTTGTTGTAAAGTAAAGTTATCAGCATATACACTGATTATTTCAAATCCAATCGAATTTGCAATTCCTGAAACTGTTTATCATCAATTGTGCTAGGCGCATCAAGCATTACGTCTCTCCCGCTGTTATTTTTAGGAAAGGCAATAAAATCACGAATACTTTCGCTTCCACCCAAAATAGAGCATAATCTATCAAATCCAAATGCAATGCCGCCATGTGGAGGAGCGCCATATTCAAAAGCACCTAATAAGAATCCAAATTTGTGAAGCGCTTCTTCTTCACTCATCCCTAATGCTGCAAACATTTTCTCTTGTAATGGGCGTTGGTAAATTCGAATAGAACCACCTCCAATTTCATTACCATTTAATACCATATCGTAGGCATTGGCTTTGATATTCGAATAAGGATGAGCCAAATAATTATCTGCATTTTCAATAACCGGATTATTATTGATCATTATATCGATATGATCAGGCTTGGGTGAAGTAAATGGATGATGCCTTGCTACCCATCGATTCTCTTCTTCTGCATATTCAAACAAAGGAAAATCGAGTACCCATAATAATTTAAACTCATTTTCCTTTCTTAATCCTAAGCGCTTACCCATTTCTAGGCGTAACTCACTAGTAGCTTTACGCGTACGCTCTTCTTTACCCGCCAATATCAATACTAAATCGCCAGCAACAGCACCGGCAGCATCCGCTATGGTTTTCAATTTATCTTCTGTGTAAAATTTATCGACACTGCTTTTGTAAGTGCCATCTGCATTACATTTAATATATACCAATCCTTGCATCCCAATTTGCGGACGCTTTACCCATTCTGTTAATTCGTCTGTTTGCTTGCGTGTATATTCGGCGCATCCAGGAGCTGCTATGGCCAATACGGTTTCGGCACTATCAAAAACACCAAAGCCAGCACCATTAATTAAATCACCAATAGCCGTAATTTTTCCTTCTTTTCTAAATGCGGATTTCAGATTAAGCAGTTGCATACCAAATCTAATATCGGGCTTATCATTACCATATTGCCACATCGCTTCCTCCCAAGTCATTCTTTCTACCTGCTCATGATAATCGATATTCTTTACATCTTTAAATACACGCTTTACCAAGCCCTCAAACATGTTCAAGATATCTTCTTGCTCCACAAAAGTCATTTCACAATCTATCTGTGTAAATTCTGGCTGCCGATCGGCTCGTAAATCTTCATCTCTAAAACATTTTACAATTTGATAATAGCGATCGTAGCCACTCACCATCAATAACTGTTTGAATGTTTGTGGCGATTGCGGAAGTGCGTAAAATTGGCCTGGATTCATTCTTGAAGGCACTACAAAATCGCGCGCGCCTTCTGGTGTAGATTTGATAAGAAAAGGTGTTTCAATATCCATGAATAAATTTTCATGCATATAATTTCTTACTGATCGATTTACTGCATAGCGTAATTCCAAATTCTTTTTTACGGCATTTCTTCGCAAATCTAGAAACCGATATTTCATCCGCAGATCATCACCCCCATCTGTATCATCTTGAATAGTAAATGGAGGTACTGCAGATTTATTTAAAATAGTAAAAGAACTTACATTCAACTCAATATCGCCGGTGGAAATATTTTGATTTTTATTACTTCTTTCAGCAACTGTTCCGATTACTTGTAATACATATTCTCTACCAAGGGGCTGCGCTTCTAATGCTGCATTTAATGTTTCACCAAAAAGTAATTGTGTAATGCCGTACCTGTCTCGTAAATCTACAAATGTAATCGCACCGAATTTTCTCACTGTTTGTACCCAGCCTGCCAAGGTTACCGATTTGCCTACATGTTCCTGTCTTAATTCTCCACAGGTATTTGTTCTATACATAGTAAAATGATTAAAATAGAGCCGCAAATATAGCCCAAATGCTGCAAGTGTTCTATTCCGTATTTTTGGGTTATGAATCGTTTTGCAGTCGCTTGTTTCTTTTTTATAGCAGGTATTTGTTTTGCCAGTTGGGCCAGTAGAATCCCTGATATTAGTAAGTCGCTGGGATTGGGTGAAGCAGCATTAGGTGCTGTATTATTGGCACTACCTATTGGTTCAATGTGCAGTTTACCTTTATCTGGCTGGTTAGTTGCCAAGCTGGGAAGTAAGAAAGTAGCCACGATGAGTGCTACTATTTATCCTATTGTGCTCTGTTCGCTCGGCTTCGCCAATAGTATAATTGCTTTGGTGTGCTGCTTATTTTTTTTCGGCCTATTTGGCAATATGATGAATATTTCTGTTAATACACAAGCTGTGGGTGTTGAGGCTATGTATAAACGATCTATCATGGCTACTTTTCATGGTGTGTGGAGTTTAGCAGGTTTTACAGGAGCTGCCATAGGTACATTACTGATTGCCAGAAATATTAATCCCATGCAGCATTTTATGCTAATAGCAGGTGCCATGATAGCACTTGGTTTGTATATGCAGCAGCATATATTAACAAAAGATATTGGCAACCCTAATCAACCCATTTTTGCAAAACCCGATAGTAACTTATTGAAATTAGGATTGATTGCTTTTTGTTGTATGGCTGCAGAGGGCACTATGTTTGATTGGAGTGGTATCTATTTTCAAAAGATTGTTGCCGTACCTAAAAACCTTACCACACTTGGTTATGCTGCTTTTATGAGTACAATGGCGGGGGGAAGGTTTTTAGGCGACAGATTAGTAACAAATTTTGGAAGAAAGCCTATTTTACAAGCAAGTGGTATTGTAATTGCTATTGGCTTATTGATAGCGGTTTTTTTTCCATTTATTATCACCGCTACAATCGGTTTCTTATTCGTAGGTATTGGCGTATCCTCTGTTGTTCCGATTGTATATAGCCAAGCAGGTAAATCAACTACAATGAACGCAGGTGTAGCCCTCGCAGCTGTTTCAAGTATCGGTTTTTTAGGCTTTTTAATTGGTCCGCCTTTAATAGGCTTTATTGCCGAACTCTTAGGCTTACAATGGTCTTTCGGGTTGATTGCTTTATTAGGTTTTGGTACAACTGTGTTAGCGAGAGTAACTTCATTCAAGTAAACAAGTAGAATAGGTAAATAAGTACCTAAGTAAATAGGTAATAGTTATATTTTTATACTTATTTACATTAGTTACCTAGTTACTTATTTACAAAAAATGACTCCTCTAGCAGAAAGAATACGACCTAAAAACTTAGATGAAGTAATTGGGCAGGAACATATTACTGGTGAGGGAAGTGTTTTGAGAAAATCATTGGAACAACATGCTGTTCATTCAATGATCTTATGGGGGCCTCCTGGTGTTGGCAAAACTACCATCGCACAAATAATTGCTGAAAACCTTGGTATGCCTTATTTTCAACTAAGTGCCATTAGTAGTGGCGTAAAAGAAGTAAGAGAAGTGATTGAACAGGCAAAGCAATTAAATGGGGCTGTTTTATTTATTGATGAAATACATCGTTTTAATAAATCGCAACAAGATGCTTTATTAGGTGCCGTAGAAAAAGGAATCATTAGATTGATTGGTGCAACTACGGAGAATCCATCTTTTGAAGTAAACAGTGCCTTACTGAGTAGATGTCAGGTTTATGTTTTAAAACCGTTAACAGATGAAAAATTAATTGCGCTATTACATCAAGCCATTGAAAAAGATAAACAATTACAACAACAAAGAATTGAATTAAAAGAAACAGCTGCATTAATAGCAATTAGCGGAGGAGATGGGAGAAAACTATTAAATCTTTTAGCGCTTGTTATTGAATCAGGCAATACCACTATTACAGATAAAGTTGTTATGCAAGTGGCGCAACGAAAGATTGCCTTATATGATAAAGCGGGTGAGCAACACTATGATATCATTTCTGCTTTTATTAAAAGTATAAGAGGTAGCGATCCGAATGGGGCTGTTTATTGGTTGGCAAGAATGATTGAAGGAGGAGAAGATATAAAATTTATTGCGCGTAGGATGTTGATATTAGCCAGCGAAGATATTGGGAATGCAAATCCCAATGCACTCTTGCTAGCCAATGCTACATTTGATGCCGTTAGTAAAATTGGTTACCCGGAAGGAAGAATTATTCTCTCCCAATGTGCCACTTATTTAGCTTCATCCGCCAAAAGCAATGCTGCCTATGAAGCGATTGGAAAAGCACAACAAGCTGTTCAACAACACGGCGATTTACCTGTTCCACTTCATTTACGCAACGCACCTACCAAGCTTATGAAACAAATGGATTATGGTAAAAATTATCAGTATTCCCATGTAGGTGAAGGCAATTTTTTAGAACAGGAATATTTACCCGATCAAATAAAAAATACAAGTTTTTACGCACCCGGAAAAAACGCTCGTGAACAAGAGTTGCTTAAATTTTTAAAGGAAAGATGGAAGGGGAAGTACGGATATTAGTAAACTAAGTAGAATAAGTAAACTAGGTAAATAAGTAAAATAGTTTTGCATAGTTACTTAGTTACCTAGTTTACTTATTTACTGATAGGTACTAATCTTTCAGAAACCTTTCCTTGCTCAGCGCCACGCTCTCCACCTTCGTGGTACTCGGCATCTTCATTTACATCCCATAAATCATACAGCTCTTTACCAGCAATAATATTTTTTGATGCTAGCATAGCCGTCATCATACTATGATCTTGATTATTGTATTTATGCATCCCGTTTCTTCCTATCAAATACAAGCCAGGATAGTCTTTCAAAGCTAGGCGTACATCATTTACTTTTTCTTTATATGTTTGGTCATAAACCGGATAAGCTTTGGGTTGCCTTACTACATAGCCATCTACTACTGCTTCCGGGTGTGTTAATCCAATCTGATTGATTTCTTTGGTGGCCAATGCAATTAAATCGGCATCGCTAGAAGTCCATAATCCATCTCCTTCAAAGCAAAAATATTCTAGTCCATAACAAGCCATTTCCGGATCTGGCACCATGTATGGGCTCCATGATTTAAAATTCTGAATTCTACCTACTTTAACACTAGGATCATGGATATAAATCCAGTTATCATGAAATGCATCTTCGTCTTTACAAATCAAAACAACCGTTAAGAAATCACGATATTCTAGTTTCTTAGCCGACTCAAAAGCTTGTTTTGGGAATGCTGGTGCAACAGCCGTAATAAGTTCACGCATTGGGGCGGTACTTAAAACATAATCAAATCCATCAAAGCATTTATTATCATGGGCATATACTTTCCATTTGCCATTTTCTAAACGGATATCTTTAATACCGCAGTTCATTTCAACTTGTACACCCATTTCTTTACACTTCATTGTACATGCTTCCCACATCATTCCAGGCCCCATTTTGGGATAGCGGAATGAATCAATCAGTGTTTTAATCACCTGGTCTTTACGAGTAGGCTTCGATTTAAAAATAGCATTCCAAATAGCGCTACTGAGCGATAAACCTTTAATACGTTGAGCAGCCCAATCGGCTGAAATTTCTTTACATGGTATACCCCATACTTTTTCAGTATATGTTTTAAAAAAAATATTGAAGAGTCTTCTACCAAATTGATTAACCACCCAATCTTCAAAGTTGGTAGGATTTTTAACAGGAAAAACTTTAGCACGCAAATAGCTTAGTACGCATAAACCACTTTCCCAGATACCTAATTTAGTAAGTGCTTCGAATGCTACTAATGGATAGGAGAAGAATTTTTTATTATAGTAAATACGTGAGCTTCGAGGTCGTTCAAGCATGTGATCGCCTAGTATCTCCGTCCAGAAATCTTCCACTTCTTTTGATTTAGAGAAGAAGCGATGACCACCTATATCAAAATGATATCCTTTATACGTTTCTGTACGAGAGATGCCACCAACATAGTGCGGATCTTTTTCAAATACCATAACTTCTTCTTTGGCTTTGCCTAATAAGTAGGCAGCTGTTAAGCCAGCCGGACCAGCACCGATGATAGCAACTTTTTTGGGCATGAACTGCGTTAAATTTGTAAAGTGGCAAAGGTGGGGAATAATTGCGTAAAATTGTAAAATAAGTAGTTGAAATGACCGAATTCACAGAGATTATCTTTAAATCGTTTGAAACCCTTACTCCATTTGAGTTGTATAAGATACTGCAATTGCGTAATGAAGTATTTGTGGTAGAGCAGAACTGTGTTTTTCAAGATGCTGATAATAAGGATTTAACAAGCATGCATCTTTTAATGATGCAAGAAGAAGTATTAGTAGCTTATTGTAGATTATTACCACCAGGTTTAGCTTATACAGAAATGAGTATTGGTAGAATTGTAAATTCACCCAAAGCGCGTGGTACAGGGGTAGGAAAAATTTTAGTAGCAAAGGCCATTGAACTTTGCAGTATGCAATTTGGGAAAGGGCCAATTCGTATTGGTGCGCAATATTATTTGGTAGGCTTTTACCAGTCCTTTGGATTTAAGCAAGAAGGAGATATTTACTTAGAGGATGGCATTGAGCATATTGAAATGGTATTAGGCTAGAAACAAAAAAGCCTCACTGAAATAAATCAGCAAGGCTTTTAATAAATATGGCAACTACCTACTCTCCCAGCTAAATGCAAGTACCATCGGCCATGAGGGGCTTAACTTCTCTGTTCGGAAAGGGAAGAGGTGAACACCCTCGGCAAAATCACCATAAAGAGGTCAAAGGGAAAAGGAATAAGGTGAAAGGTAATAAAGCGAAGCTTATACCTTATAGCTTAAACCTGATACCTTAAATAAGGTCATATTGGGAAGGAAACAATAACATAAAAAAATAAAGCTTACGGGCAATTAGTACTACTTGGCTTTACTGTTACCAGTTTTACACCTATAGCCTATCAACGTCGTAGT
>JBDKJW010000108.1:0-10415 GCA_039796395.1 Bacteroidota bacterium | reverse complement strand
TTAGATTCAATAGTTTTCAGAAATGCTAAAAATTAGATCATTAAACAAATTATAAAATGATATCCTTAATTGTTGATTGTCAATATTTTGGAAATATTAATTATTATAAATTTTTGTTTCAACATAAATATATAGTAATTGAGCAATATGATTATCACCAGAAAACGAGTTTTAAGAATCGCTGCCTCATTCCTGGAGCAAATGGAGTTGTTGGGTTGTCGGTTCCTTTGGAGAAAGGCAGGGACCAGAAAACAATTACCAAAGACCTAAAAATTGCCTATCGAGATAATTGGGTGCTTCAGCATATCCGAACTTTAGCATCTACCTATAACCGGGCTCCTTTTTTTGAATATTATAAGGATGAGTTATTTGGATTATTGGAAACAAGACCGACCTTTTTACTCGATTTAAATATTGCTGCCACAGCTTGGATTGCTGAAAAATTGGGGGGCGGGTTGGATATCTCCTTAACTGAATCTTACCAGCCATTCTTGGCAGAAGGGTTTTTAGATGGGCGAAAAATCCATACCCCGCGTTTGGAGCTGCCCCCGAATACTACGCATCCTTATACCCAGGTTTTTGAGGATAGAATTGGTTATCAGTCTAATATGAGTATACTCGATCTATTATTTTGTACAGGAAAAGCAGGTTTTGGTTTATTAACAGACAGCAAAAACCTATTTTAAAGTGTCTTTAAGTTGAATTTGGCATTCATAGCTTATTTTTAGCAGATTGATTGCCTAAAAAAGTTACCCCCTTTCGAATGAATTGTTCCAGACTGCTGTTGATATTTTGCTTATTGGGTTCTGTTTTTGCGAATGCGCAGGAGTTTTCAAATAAGGGGAAGGATTTTTGGTTACCCTATGCTGGTCATATTGATGGCACCACCTCTCGAATGGCGTTATATATTTCAGCAACTGAGTCTACCACGGGAGAAGTTCAGTTAGACGGTAAAATTATTTCTTTCAGTGTAACGGCTAATCAAGCCACTACCGTACAAATTTCCCCGCAAACCTATAGTGTTTATAATTCTCAATCTGATGGAATTGGAACTGCAAAAGGGATTCATGTTATTTCACAGAAACCGATTTCCTTGTATGCCCATATTTTAAATGCAGCACGTTCTGGGTCAACGCTTGTTTTCCCCACAAATGTATTGGGTAAAGATTATGTTTCATTAAACTTTACACAAGCTACAAACCAGGGAAGGAGTCAGATTACGGTTGTTGCCACTGAAGATAATACTGTGGTAGAGTTTAACTTAAAATCGCAGAGTTCTGGAAGCCCAGTTCGCGCAGCAAATACACCATATCAAATAAATTTGAGTAAAGGGGATGTTTATCAAATTCAATCAACAACGGATCTCACAGGCTCATCGATACGAAGTATTGCAAGCGGTACCTCGAGTTGTAAACCAATTGGTGTTTTTACAGGAAGTAGTTGGACATCCTTCGACTGTAACGGAGCCAGTGGGGGAGATAATCTTTATCAGCAAGTATTTCCTTCTAACTCATGGGGTTTAAATTATATCACAGCGCCATTTGCAAACAGACTCAGCGATATTTATAGAATTATAGTTAAAGACCCAACCACCCAGGTTACTGTAAATGGTACTACACTTGGTTCCAATTTGCTTTTTTCTAATAGCTTTTATGAGATAAAGAACAGTCAACCTAATATTATAAGTGCAGATAAACCAATTTTAGTTGTACAGTATATGACTTCGCAAACCTGCGATACAAGAAACACAACTAATAATGTTCAGTTTCCTGGTGATCCAGAGATGGTCACCATTAATCCACTAGAACAAACTATTAATAATGTTTCTGTTGTTTCTGCTCGAAGAGATTTAACCCCTCCAAATACAAATATTACAGCACACTATTTGAATATTTTAATGAAGACGGCTAATACGGGTAGTTTGAAAATTGATGATCAGTTACCTGCAAGTGCATGGATCCAAATACCTAATTCAGCTTATTCCTACTTACAAGAAAACGTTACTATAAGTACAGCAGCAAATCCAAGTCATAATATTAAAGCAGATAGCGGATTTATAGCTGTGGCATATGGTATGGGTAATGTAGAAAGTTATGGCTATAATGCGGGCACAAATGTTATCGATTTAAACCCACCAATTACTATTCAAAATCAATATAGCGCTACTTCTGTTTCCTATTCGGCAACCTGTAGCAATTCACCATTTAAAGTGAATTTAAATCTTACTTATCGACCTACTAAGATCGATTTAGATTTTAATAATGCAAGTGGATTGAATGGACCTCAACAGTTTTCAGTTGGCAACGGTAGTGCTGAAGTTCCCTTTGATTCAACCTATACTTCAAATGGTAAAACATATTATCTTTTTCGAATAGCGCAAACCTATTCGTTTGCTACTGCGGGAACTTATCCTGTTAAAATTAAAACTACAAGTCAGTTAGCCCAATCAGATGGTTGTAGTAATACCAATGAACAAGAAATAACCGATAATGTTGTTGTTAATGCTCCGCCAACTGCCGACTTTGCCATTGTATCAAACGGTTGTGCCAATACAGCCATAGCACTAACAGATTTATCGGATGGGTTGGGCAGACCAATAATAAGATGGGATTGGGAGTTTAGTGATGCTACTATATCATCGGCACAAAATCCTTCTAAAATATTTACTGCTTCAGGTAACTATACGGCAAAGCTTACTAGTGTTACCGATTTTGGGTGTATTGCTACGGTAACAAAAAATATTAATCTTTCAGCTAAACCAGTAGCTGCCTTTACGGTGCCTGTGCTTCGTTGTGAGAATAGTGCTATTAATTTTTCAGATGCTTCAACCATTGTAGCAGGTGGCACAAATAATACCATTACCCGATATAATTGGAACCTCGATAATGGAGGAGGCTTTGTAGATGTTAATACTGCCACAGCCCAATCAACTACCTATACTACTTGGGGTAATAAAGATGTTCGATTAACCGTTGAATCTAATACGGGTTGCGTAAGTGATACGTTTAGATTGAGCCCGCAGTTCAAAATAAACCCTTTACCACAGGTTGGGTTCACCCTACCTGAAGTGTGTTTATCAGATGCCAATGCACCATTTGCTGATACAAGTTCAATAGCGGATGGTACCCAAGCCTTATTTAGCTATTTATGGAAATTTAATGATGGGGTGTCTCCAATTGCACCTGGACCAACCGTTGGCGCTGGCATGACTACACAAAAAAATCCATCTCCAAAATATAATGCTTTTGGTAACTATACGGTAACGCTTACAGCTACTTCCAATAATGGCTGTGTGAGCACACTCAGTAAAGCTTTTACTGTTAACGGGAGTATACCAAATGCTGATTTTGTAGTACAAACCAATCCAATTTGTGTAAATGATTCAATTCGGATTATCAATAAATCCACCGTTGACTTTGGTACTGTTACAAGGCTTGATATTTATTGGGATACTTTAAACTCACCACTTACTAAAGTACCGGATGAAGATCCTTTATCTGATAAAATCTATAGTACCAAATACAGTCCATTCCCATCTGCAGCAGTTCCTGCTACGAGGAGTATCACAATTGCTTTAGCAGCTTCATCCGGACAATCATCTGCTTGTAGAAAAGTGGTTAAAAGAATCATTACTTTGAATAATAGTCCGGCAGTAGTATTTGTAAAACCTCGTGATATTTGTAACGAAGCATCACCAAGGCAAATTACACAAGGTAGTTTTGTATCTGCTGTAGCAAATAATACGGCTGAATATTCAGGGATAGGTATTAATAGTAGTGGGTTATATACCCCTCAATCTGTAGCTGCTGGAACTTACTCGCTTATGTATAAAGTTACCAATGCCGCTGGTTGTAAAGATTCTGCTTCTCAACCCATAACAGTTTGGCCTACACCTGTAGCTAAATGGGGTGTTCAAACAATTCTTTGTGAAAAAAATACGATTGCTTTTACCGATAGCTCGGTTGCTAATTTTAGTAATATAGCTCAACGTAAGTGGGATTATGGAGATGGTAATACTGAAACAAAAACAAGTATTACCAGTTTCAACAGAATATATAATACGGCCCAAACCTATAATGCAAGTTTACAAATTATAACAGATAGCGGTTGTGTAAGTACCATCCATACACAAGCTATTAAAGTAAATCCATTACCGGTACCTGCATTTACATTGCCTACTGTTGTTTGTTTGCCCGATGGTAGAGCTACCTTTACCAATCAATCTTCTATAGCTGATGGTTCTGAATCTTTATTCAGTTATTATTGGAATTTTGGAAACCCTTCAGATCCTACGCCCTCCTTACTAAGAGAGCCCACCCATAAATACAGTGCCCTCGGCCCTGTGAACGTACAACTAAAAGTTACTTCTAAAGATCAATGTGTAGATTCATTAACTAAATCATTCAATACTATTTATCCTTGGCCGAAGGCCAATATGGGTATCAATGTTCCTACTGCATGTATGGGAGATACGGTGCATTTTACCGACAATGGGAATGGTATCAGTAGTAGTGCGGTAAGTTGGCGCTGGGATTTGGCGCAGGGCTTTAGTTCACAACTTAAAAATCCATCCAGACAATTCAACGACTCGGGTACCTATACCATTAAGTATTATTTCTTTAATGCACAAGGTTGTGTAAGCGATACAGTGAGTAAAGATTTGATCGTGTATCCTTACCCTAAGCTTACACTACCCAAACGCGTAAATGTATTGGAAGGTGGTAATTTAATGATCAAGCCAATCTTTAAGTATGGCACTAATTTGAGTTATATATGGACTCCCTCTACTTATTTAAATAGTCCAACCGATTCAACACCAACAACTACACCATTAGGAGATATCACCTATCGCTTATACCTTACTGGTATTGGAGGATGTACAGTGAATGATACCATATTTGTAAAGCTATTATTATCGCCCATAGTACCCAATGCATTTTCGCCAAATGGAGATGGTATCAATGATCGTTGGCGTATTCAGTATTTGGAAAGTTACCCTGGTGCAACAGTGGATGTATTTAATAGATATGGACAAACCGTATTTAGTAGTGTGGGTTATGCTGTTGATTGGGATGGAACAGTAAATGGTAGTGCTTTACCTATTGGTACTTACTATTATGTGATTAATCCAAAAAATGGTAGAAAAATAATTTCAGGTTCTGTAACAATTATTCGATGAAAGGTATTGTAAGCTGTATATTTTTTTTAGTGTTGGGCGTTTCCATAACAAGCGCGCAGCAAAGGCCATACTATACCCAGTACATCATGAATAATTATATTATTAATCCTGCTGTTGCTGGGATTGAAAATTATTGGGATGTAAAGGCAAGCCATAGAATGCAATGGGTTGGGTTACAAGATGCACCTGTAACAACGTACCTAACTATACATGGCCCGTTGAAGAAAAGTGCATACGAAAATTCTACTGCAACGAGTTTTAAAGCAAGGGGTGAGAATCCGCGCGGACAAGCATATTGGCGAGATTATCAAGCAGCGGATCCGCACCAAGGTGTGGGTTTTACGATATTGAATGATAAAACGGGACCGCTTAATCGTTTTGCAGCTTATGGTACTTATGCTTATCATATCGGATTATCGCCCACTACGAATTTATCGGCAGGTATATCAGTTGGTATTACCAATATGAGTTTAGATGCGAATAAATTGAATTTTGGAACTACTACTGTAGACCCTGCAGTTGCTAGTAGCGGTACATTGAATAAATTGAAGCCAGATGTAAGTGCAGGTTTATGGTTGTACGGTAAAGACTATTTTATAGGCCTTTCTGCCCAGCAAATTGTGCCACAGAATATTTCTTTCTCAGACAATACGGTTTCCCTTACCAAAGGAAAATTAATTCCGCATTTATTTTTAAGCGCAGGCTATCGATTATCTATTTCAGATGATGTATCTTTTTTGCCATCTGCGTTAATAAGGTATATTAGTCCCTTACCCATTGGGTTTGATGTGAATGCAAAGTTTCAGTACCAAGATTTGGTTTGGTTAGGGGCTTCTTATCGATATCAAGATGGCTTTGCCGCCATGTTAGGGTTGAATTTGAGTAATACGATAAATATTGGTTATTCCTACGATATTCAAACATCTCGATTGAACACGGTGAGTAAGGGTACTCATGAAATTTTGATTGGATTTTTATTGGGGAATAAATATGGCGATTGGTGCCCAAGAAATATGTGGTGATTATAACAGCTCCTTCAACATCCAAATATCGCAGCCATTATGTCCGGAGTTACCCATGGGTCCGGTTAAATAATGAAACCCAAATTTCTCATATACAGAAACAGCTTTCTTTAATTCGGGCATTGTTTCTAAATACATCTGGCTAAATCCTTTCTGTTTGGCGGTAAGTATACATTGATCGATCATATATCTTCCCAAACCCATACCACGAGCCGATTTGCTTAAATACATTTTAACGAGCTCGCATGTATTTGAGGGTAACCCATCGGTAGGAAAGATGCCAGCACCACCTACTAATATGTTCTCTTTTTCAGCAACAAAATAAGCACTTAAAGGGGTGGATTGAAAAAGCTCGAATAAATGATCAGTGGTATCATCATAAAATACAGTACCTGGTTTATTGGCACCAAATTCGGTAAGGGCTGTACGAATGATTTGGGCCATTGCCATGTTATCGGTTGGTTCGATAGGTCGTATTTGTATGCCTTCTATCAATTTTGTTTGATGAAATTTTTGTAGGCATTAATCAATTCATTGGTAGAAGCGTCGTGTGATTTTATTTTTTCTTCGTTTATTAATTCTGGAAGAATAGCGTTGGCCAATTGTTTACCTAATTCAACACCCCATTGATCGAAGCTAAAAATATTCCAAATAACGCCTTGAATAAAAATTTTATGTTCATATAATGCAATGAGCATTCCAAGTGTAAATGGATCAATGATTTTTACGAGTAATGAATTAGTGGGTTTATTTCCATGAAACACCTTAAAGGGGGTTAATTTTTTTATTTCTTCCTCTGTTTTATCTGCCTTCATCAATTCTACCTTTACCTCATTTTCAGTTTTGCCATTCATCATGGCTTCGGTTTGTGCGAAGAAATTAGATAGCAATTTTACATGATGATCGCCAATAGGATTATGACTGATAGCCGGCGCAATAAAATCGCAAGGTATGAGTAAAGTGCCTTGGTGAATAAGTTGATAGAAAGCGTGTTGCCCATTTGTACCAGGTTCGCCCCAAATAACGGGACCAGTTGCATAGTTTATTGGGTTACCGCTTCGGTCTACACTTTTACCATTGCTCTCCATATTGCCCTGTTGAAAATAAGCAGCAAATCGGTGTAGGTATTGATCGTAGGGGAGTATGGCTTCGCTTTGGGCACCAAAAAAATTGGTGTACCATATGCCTATAAGCGCCATGAGTACGGGAATATTTTTATCCATTTTTTCTGTGTGAAAGTGGATATCGGCGCCTTCGGCGCCTTTCAATAGCTGCTCAAAATTAGCATAGCCAATTGTTAAGGCAATAGATAATCCGATAGCACTCCACAAAGAATATCTTCCGCCAACCCAATCCCAAAACTCAAACATATTTGCTTTATCAATTCCAAATTCAGTAACGAGTTTTTCATTCGTACTAAGCGCTGCAAAATGTTTAGCAATATGTTTTTCATCTTTTGCTTGCGCTAAAAACCAAGTACGTGCAGTATGTGCATTCGTCATGGTTTCCTGTGTTGTAAAAGTTTTTGATGCAATTAAAAAAAGTGTTTCTTCTGGCTTACATTTCTTCAATGTTTCGGCTCCATAGAAGAGTGTCAATACCGGCCTCCACCGCATCGATTGCTTTCGGCTATGAAGGAACGGCCGTTGATCCCGGTGAAGACGGGGGTTCAACGAATTTTTGGCATAATATCTTTTCCATCAACCAAAATAGGGGTATCAGAAAAGTTTCTAAGAGCCGTGTGTAATACAGCACGATGCTCTGTTTCATTGATTTTTAGACCCGCAAACAGATCATGAATAGCTTCTTTTAATTTGCATTCATCGGCAAGCTGTAATAGTAGTTGTAATGTTTTTGGATTGATAATATTCTTCGAATAATCGAATATTAAATCGTTTAAACAAAGCGAGAATCGATGAAATCGTTCAGGGTCTTGGGCAAATAAGTCGCGCATATGTTTGCGACTCATTTCATCTTCATAATGCTTTTTTAATAAAAACCAGGCCTGTGTAGTCGTTGGGTTAATTCTAGGTAACATAGTTCTTCTACGGTAGTAAGTTTTGGTGCGTAAAGATATTCAATTAAAGTGATTGAATAATCGCTATCGTTTGCGCCACCATCGATTCAGTAATATCTAAGTGTAATACCATTCGAACTTGGGTGGGCGTCATGGCAATCGTTGCAATCCCTTTTTCTTGTAAAGCTGCTACCAAGCTATGGGCCGTATGTTTACCTTTTACTTCGAATAAAAGGATATTGGTTTCTACAGGCAAAATTTCTCCCACAAAATCCTTTTCTACTAAAACCGTGGCAATAAGTTGTGCATGGTTATGGTCTTCCGCTAATCTTTCTACATGATTCTCTAGCGCATATAATCCGGCAGCGGCTAGCATACCTGCTTGTCGCATACCACCGCCAAATGCTTTTCGTACCCTGCGCGCTTTTTTTATGTATGCTGATTTCCCAAGTAGAAGGCTACCAACGGGTGCCCCCAATCCCTTGCTTAAACAAATAGAGATACTATCGAAAATGGCACCGTATTGTTTGGGTGTTTCATTTTTGGCAATTAAGGCATTAAATAGTCGAGCCCCATCTAAATGCAATTGTAAACCATTAGTTGAACAAATTTTTCTAATTGCTTGAATATCATTAAAATCATAACAACTGCCACCACCTCTGTTGGCGGTGTTTTCTAAGGAAACCAAGGTACTAATGGGTTTATGGATATCGTCGTTATTAATAGCTTTTTGTACCTGCTCGGCAGTTATTCTGCCCCGATTTCCTGGTAATAGCCGAACGGAAGCGCCTGCATTACTGGCTATACCACCGCCTTCATACAAATACACATGTGATAAACTATCGCAAATAACTTCATCTCCGGGTTGGGTGTGGCATTTAATGCCTATTTGGTTGGTCATGGTACCACTCGCACAAAAAATGGCGGCTTCCATACCAAAAAGCGATGCTGCATAGTTTTCTAATGCGTTTATAGATGGGTCTTCGCCAAATACGTCATCCCCCAAAGGGGCATCATACATGGCTGTTAACATGGCTTTAGTTGGTTTTGTGAGCGTATCTGAACGAAAATCTATCATTGTATTAGTTAATTTTTGTATATTAATCCGGATTTATCCACATATACTGGGATAATCCATTGCAAAATCGTAACTTTGCACGCTTCTATATGAAAAAATTAGGATTCCTGATTGCAGCATGTACATAACATTTGGGGTCTAATTCACGTTATCTTTAAAAGCAATATTACAAAACATGAGGCAACTCAAGATCGCTACCCAGATTACCAATAGAGATTCACAAGCAGTAGAGAAGTATTTGCAAGAAATTTCTAAAATCCCTATGATTACGCCCGAGGAGGAAACAACCCTTGCGCAAAAGATCAAAATGGGCGACCAGCGTGCGCTTGATAAATTGGTACAGGCCAATCTTCGTTTCGTGGTATCGGTTGCTAAACAATACCAGCACCAGGGTTTATCATTGAGTGATTTGATAAATGAAGGGAACCTTGGTTTGATTAAAGCAGCTCAACGTTTTGATGAAACAAAGGGTTTTAAATTTATTTCTTACGCGGTATGGTGGATCCGTCAAAGTATTTTACAAGCTTTGGCTGAGCAGGGTCGTTTAGTGCGTTTACCACAAAATAAAATTGGTACTTATAATAAAGCCAATAAGGCTTATATGGCTTTTGAACAAGAGCATGAGCGTGAGCCTTCTACAGAAGAATTAGCAGAGATATTAGAAATGAGTGAAACGGAAATCAACAATATCTTCCAAAGTAATACCCGCCATACTTCCTTAGATGCACCGGTTCACGAAGCAGAAGATGTAGCTATGGGTGATTTATTAGAGGGTTCTGATGATACGGATGATGACGTAATGAAAGATTCTTTACGTGAAGAAATTCGCAGGGTATTGAAGAGTTTGAGTCCACGTGAGGCAGAAATAGTAAACGCTTACTTCGGTTTAGATGGAGAAAACGGCGTAACAATTGAGCAAATTGGTATGAAGTATGATCTTACTAAAGAGCGTATTCGTCAGATTAAAGAGCGGGCTATTAAGCGCTTGCAAAAAGCCAGATATAGTAATGCATTGAAAGCCTATCTAGGTTAAAAAATTATACTAATATTTAAACCCCGACCATAGTGTCGGGGTTTTTTATGTGCGTATCTTTGTTAGGTATGTGGAAGCGAATTTTA
>JBDKJW010000107.1:0-9053 GCA_039796395.1 Bacteroidota bacterium | reverse complement strand
TGATGAAATTTTTTATCGCGAAGTACCAACCAATAATAGAGCATCATAATGCCACTGCATAAAATTACCTGCGCAAAATAATAGAGTGTGGTTAGCATAGGATTTATTTTTTAGCTTTTTTGATTTCTTGTAGAAGCAACTCCAACTCTTTTACACTTAAGTTTTTTTGTTTTACCATAAACGACACGGCATCCGTAAAAGAGCCTTCAAAATAGCCCTCTACTAAGGTTTTCATGGTACTAGAGGAATACTTCTCCTTACTTACTAATGGATAGTATTCATGCACCCTACCAATTTGTTTCACCCCCACAAATCCTTTATCAACTAATATCTTAATAATAGTGGCCACGGTATTACTATGCGGCCTTGGCTCGGGCTGGGCTTCTACTATGTCTTTTAAAAATGCAGTCTCTAATTTCCAAATGCTCTGCATGATTTGTTCTTCTGCTTTTGTTAATGGCTTCAGGGGGGGGGGTATTTTTATCTCCTTAAAGATATAAACTAATTTTTTAGTTTAACAACTATTTTTTTAGTTTAATTATAGATAATAGGAATAATCCTTCATTTTCAATCGCTTATGTTAATTTTGTAAAGCATGAAGTATTATGTGATAGCAGGTGAAGCCAGTGGCGATTTACACGGGAGTAACTTAATTAAAGCCATACGGGCAAATGATCCATCAGCTAGTTTTCGTTGTTGGGGTGGAGATTTAATGCAGGAAGCTGGTGCCGACTTAGTAAAGCATTATCGCGATTTGGCTTTTATGGGTTTTGCAGAAGTGGTAAAAAACCTACCGACTATTCTCCATACCAACCAGATGCATTGATTTTGATTGATTACCCGGGCTTTAATTTACGCATCGCCGAATGGGCCAAACAACAAGGATTAAAAGTAATCTACTATATCGCACCACAGGTTTGGGCTTGGAAAGCCAATCGAGTAAAAAAAATGAAGCAATGCATTGATTTAATGCTATGTATTCTTCCTTTCGAAAAAGACTATTTTAAAAATACATGGAACTGGGATGTTGAATATGTAGGACATCCGTTGATGGAAGCTATTCGGAATTTTCAATCTTCAATCTTCAATCTACAATCCAGAGACGATGGACCATCGACGATAGACGATAAGGATTTGTGTATAGCCCTATTACCTGGCTCTCGTAAACAGGAGATTAGTAAAAAACTACCCATCATGCTTTCGGTAGCAAAGCATTTTCCGAATGAACAATTTATAGTGGCAGAAGCCCCTGGGCAAGATGCCGCTTTTTATGCGCCATTTTTAGCAGGTTATACCAATGTGAAATCGGTAAAGAACAGCACGTATGCATTATTATCAACTGCAAAAGCTGCATTAGTTACAAGTGGTACGGCTACATTAGAAACAGCCCTATTTGGCGTACCAGAAGTTGTTTGCTATAAAGGAAGTAGCATCAGTTACGCGATTGCAAAACGATTAATCAAGATCAAATATATTTCGCTGGTAAATTTAATCATGGATAAATTAGTGGTAGAAGAATTAATTCAGGATGAGTTAAATGAAGTGAATTTGCAAAGAGCCTTATCAGATTTGTTATATGATAAGGATAAACAAAAAAACTTACTTGAAGATTATACACAACTAAAAGAGAAACTCCACGCAGGCGGTAATGCATCCGTACAAGCTGCACTAAAAATTAGTGATTTCATGTGCTTAGCCCCTAATAAGGGGTAAAATAACCACACGAACAATTATCACTAAAATCGCAATTAAAAACATAATCAATGATATGCGGTTCATGCCATGCATGTATTTCATCCATTGGGTGCGCTCCTGATTTGGATCACGCTTTTTAATATATAAATACTCTGCTATTTGTTTCCAGATACCCATAATTCCGTTTGTATAAAGATAACAATATCTGTTGCAAATGGTTGTACCTTTCCCTATAAATCATAGTTATATATGCAATCCCTAAGGCTTATTGTTTCCTCCCTACTCCTTACCACCTTATACCTTTCACCTAACACTTCCACTGCTCAATTCAATGCTAAGCAAATCGACATTATTCGCGATGCCTATGGCGTTCCGCATATATTCGGGAAAACCGATCCAGAAGTAGCTTACGGACTAGCATGGGCACATGCCGAAGATGATTTTGCCACTATTCAACAGTCACTGATGGCAGGCAAAGCCATGCTTGCGCAATACCAAGGAAAGAAAGGTGCATCCATCGACTATATTATTCACTTACTCCGTATACCGGAACTGGTTGAGGCAAAATATGAAACGGATTTAAGTAGCGATTATAAAAAATTACTAGAAGGCTATTGTGCCGGGTTAAATGCTTTTGCAGCCGCACATCCTAAAGAAATATTATTGAATAAACTTTTTCCCGTAGTGCCTAAGGATATGATTCAATATTCTGTATTACAACTCTGTGTATTATCGGGTGCTGATAAGGCATTACAAGAAATTTTTGGCGGTACGGTTCCACTATTAGAGAACTATAAAACAGCAGGTAGCAATGCCTTTGCTTTCAATAGTGCAAAAACAACTGATGGACAAGTTTACCTTAATATCAATGCACACCAACCTTTGGAGGGGCCAGTTGCATTTTATGAAGCCCATTTATGTAGTGAGGAAGGCTGGAATATTTTAGGTGCTAATTTTCCGGGAGCACCTTCGATATTACATGGCGTTAATGAAAACCTAGGCTGGGCACATACGGTGAATAATCCTGATAAATTGGATGTTTACCAATTAGCCATAAACCCTGCCAATAAATTACAATATCAATTTGATGGTAATTGGGAAACACTCGAAGAAAAAACTGCTCCACTCAAAGTAAAAATAGGTGCACTAAAAATTAATGTAAAGAAGAAAACATATTGGAGCAAGTATGGCCCAACAATTATTACCGATCGTGGCACATTTTCTATTCGTATGCCCGCACAAATGGATATACGTGGTTTAGAACAATGGTATCGATTTAATAAAGCAAAAAACTTTACTGAGTTTAAGGCAGCCTTAAATATGATGGCTATACCCGGTTATAATATTGTATATGCCGATAAATTTGATACTATCTATTATATCAGCAATGGTAGAATTCCTATTCGCGATCCGAAATACAATTGGAAAACAACTTTACCCGGAAATACTTCTGCTACCCTATGGAATAAATTGCATCCATTAAATGATTTACCACAAGTATTACAACCAAAATCTGGCTTTGTATACAATACAAATCACTCTCCTTTCCATTCCACCGAAGGTGCAGAAAATCCGATTATCAAAGATATTACAATGGGCTATGAAACGCTAGAAAACAATCGCAGTAAGCGTTTTGAAGAACTAGTAAAGCCGCTTACTAAAGTAAGCTATGCAGATTTTAAGCGCGTAAAATTTGATCGAACATTTCCTTCACAGTTTTATTTTCCTAGCCATATTGATACTGCATTCATGTTGGATGCAAATAAATACCCTGATGTTGCACTGCTTATTAATGAGTTAAAGAAATGGGATAAAACAGCCAATGCAGAAAGTGTTGGGGCTGGTACATTTTTGATGATGTATAATGAAATTGTTCGCAATAGAACAAAATATCATTTTCCCAAACCAATAAGTGAAGAAGATGCAGTTGCCATTTTACGTGCTACTAAAGAAACCATGCTGAAAGACTTTGGTAGAACCAACTTACAATTAGGAGATATACAAAAGCTAGTGCGCGGTACTGTAGAACTCCCCCTACCAGGTTTACCAGACGTATTAGCGCCCATGTATTCAATCCCCTATAAAAATGGTATGGTGAAGGGAAATCAAGGAGATGCCTATATTGAACTGGTGCGTTTTACAAAAGATGGGCCGATTATTGAATCCTTGAATGTATATGGCGCTTCTGCTAGAAAAGACTCACCACATTATACCGACCAGATGGAAATGTTTACCAAGCAGCAAACAAAATCAATGACGCTGAATAAAGCGGAAGTGTATAGAACAGCTAAGAAAATTTATCATCCGGAATAAAAAATAGCCGCCTTCGGCGGCTCGAAATGACCTGCGCGAATGAAAAACTTAAATGAAACTTTTCAGCAACTCCGTTATCTGTTGCGTTTCAATAATAAACCCATCATGCCCATAGGTAGAATCAATTTCATACAAATCGGCATGGGGCATATGGGCTGCCATAAAGCGTTGTTCATCTAACGGACAAAGTATATCACTCGATATACCAATGATTAATGTGGGCTGCTGTATGGTTTGCAAAACCGTTATCAAATCGCCTCCCCGCCCCCGCGCTAAATGATGACTATCCATAGCCTTCGTAAGCAACCAATAACTATAGGCATTAAATCGCTTTACTAATTTATCGCCCTGATAATTCAAATAGGAAGAAGCTTTAAAATCATCTATCTTCTCCGGATCCGGATCTGTTTGTTTTTCCTGAAACGTAGTATAATTTCGATAAGTAAGCATGCCTATAGCACGTGCAGCTTTCAATCCTTTAGCACCGGCATTAACACTATCTTCTCTCCATGTACCATCTGCTTCAATCGCTAATCGTTGCGCCGTATGCACGGCCACACCCCAAGCACTTTCAGAAGGCGATGTTGCAATTAAAAATAATTTTTGTACCACTTTTGGCTCCATCACTGCCCATTCCAACACCTGATAACCACCCATACTTCCTCCCATTAACAATGCAATCCTTTCAATACCCAAATGCAGCCTTAATAATATATGCGCGGCCACCATATCACGTATAGTCACCTGCGGAAAACTAGCATAGTAAGTTTTTTTTTGATTTGTATCTTCACTTAATGGACCAGTAGTGCCATAGCAAGAACCAATAATATTAGCACAAACAATAAAATATGTTGAAGGATCTATTAAATAACCTTCGCCAACCAAACCCTTCCACCAATCTGCCGGATCTGAATTGGCCGTTAATGCATGACAAACCCATATCACATTATCCTTTCTCGCATTCAACGTACCATAAGCATGATAGGCAATAGTTAACCCGGCAACACTACGCCCATTCTCTAGCCTAAAATCTTTATCGTACTGGTAAACTTCCATGCTTAGCGCTATTTCATCGCAAAATAACACTATACCAGCTTACCTTTGTGCAAATTTTTTTGATGAAGCCTACCACTAAAGCCATTCGCATTCAAACAGAGAGAACCAACGAAATGGAACACGCTACACCTATGTTCCTTACCAGTAGTTTTTGTTTTGATAATGCAGAAGATATGCGTGCTGCTTTTGCTGATGAAACCAATGATAATATCTATAGTAGATTCAGCAACCCGAGTGTACAAGAGTTTATTAATAAAATGGTAGCACTTGAAGGCGCTGAAGCAGGTTATGCTACAGCCTCTGGCATGAGCGCCGTTTTTGGTTCTTTTATGGCATTACTCAAACAAGGTGATCATTTATTATCCTGCAATGCCGTATTCGGTTCTACCCATACAGTTATATCAAAATACCTTCCTAAATACGGTATTGAATACAGTTATATTTCGGCAGAAGCATCAGAAACAGAATGGCTAGCAGCTATCAAGCCGAATACCAAAATGGTGTACATAGAAACACCAACAAACCCCGGCTTGGCAGTACTTGATTTAGCAATGATTGGAAAAATTTGTAAGCAACATAATATCATCTTCAATGTAGACAATTGCTTTGCCACACCTGTAAACCAGCGCCCGATTGAGTTTGGAGCCGACTTGGTTGTTCATTCGGCTACAAAATGGTTAGATGGACAAGGTCGTGTACTCGGTGGCGTGATCGTTGGCAATGCTGCATTGATAAAAGAAATTTATTTATTCTGCCGAAGCACTGGCCCAGCCCTCTCTCCCTTTAATGCTTGGGTATTGAGCAAAAGTTTAGAAACCTTAGACGTACGCATGGAAAGGCATGCAGCTAATGCATTGTATGCTGCAACGCAGCTTCAACATCATAGCGACATTGCGTTTTTGCGTTATCCTTTTTTATCTTCCCATCCTCAACATCATATTGCCACAAAACAAATGCACAATGGAGGCGGTATTTTATGCTTTGAATTACGGGGAGGAATTGAAGCAGGAAGAAAATTTTTGAATAGCTTAAAAATGCTTTCCCTTACAGCTAATTTAGGTGATACACGAAGCATTGCTTCACACCCTGCAAGCACTACCCATGCTAAGTTAACAGAAGAAGAAAGGCAAGCAGTTGGCATTACACCTGGTTTAATCCGTATTAGCGTAGGGCTTGAAGATAAAGATGATATCCTTGCTGATATTTTACAAGCACTAGGTTAATTCATCATTTTTAGCGATGCAACGCGCATAGTTCAGTTCCTTTTATTAAATTGGGGGTTCTAAACAATTGCATATGAAATTATCTACTGGTATTTCTCTTTCCTTAATGATGTTCCTTCAGTACTATATCTGGGGGGCTTGGTATGTTACAATGGGGCCTTATATGGATGTTGCTTTTGCTGGTCAAAATGTGGATGTTGCTAAAGGTGCAGTGTATGGGGCAGGTGCAATCGCTACGATCATTTCACCTTTTTTTGTAGGCATGATTGCCGACCGCTATTTCGCAGCCCAAAAATTAATGGGTATTCTGCACTTGGTTGGCGCAGGACTTTTATTCTACGCAACAACTATGACGCTTACTTCAGGATTTTATTGGATCATTTTAATTTATTCATTGTTATATATGCCAACTATTGCATTAAGTAATAGTGTAGCTTTTGCGCAAATGACCGACCCTGGCAAACAGTTTCCTTGGATTCGAGTTTTTGGAACGCTAGGATGGATTGTAGCAGGCTTAGTAATTTCTACATTACAAATTACCGATAAGCCAATGACTTTTGAAATTGCCGCGGGCTGTTCTGCTTTACTAGGTTTATATAGCTTTATTTTACCGAATACGCCTCCGAAATCAGATTCAAGCTCTAGTTCTATTGGTGCCATATTCGGAGCAGATGCTTTTGTATTATTTAAGAGTAGAGATTATACTATTTTCTTTATCGCAGCTATCCTAATTTGTATCCCACTATCTTTCTATTATGGATTTGCAGGATCATACCTAAAAGAATTTTTTGGAGAAGCAACACCGGGAAAAATGGCTATGGGCCAGATGTCGGAAGCCATTTTCATCATTGCCATTCCTTTTTTATTTTATAGAATAGGCGTTAAGAATATGTTGATTTTTGGTATGAGTGCTTGGGTACTACGATATATTTGTTTTGCTTACGGAAATGGAGATACCAATTTATGGATGTTATATGCTGGTATTATTTTACATGGCATTTGCTATGATTTCTTCTTTGTAACAGGCTATATGTACACCGAGAAAAAAGCAGGAGAAAAAATTAAAAACGCTGCACAAAGTTTGTTCACTTTCGCAACCTATGGAGTAGGAATGTTTATAGGCACTAATTACAGCGGCTTCATCTCTAACAAATATTCTACAAAAACAATTGATGCGATAACACAAAAAGAAACTGTTACACATATTTGGGAAACAATATGGTTGTACCCAGCAATTATTGCAGTGGTTGTTTTGTTAATATTCATACTATTTTTTAAAGAAAAGAAAACGATTACACACTAACCACTTCTCACTATACAATAACCCGTATCTCGTAACCCATAACTCGAAACTATTATATGCAACGCATCGCCATGTTAGGCTCAGGATTTATCGGCAGGTTTTACGCAGATTCTTTACAAGGATATCGGAGTAAAGATAAAATTGTAAGTATCTACTCTCGCAGAGAAGAAAGTGCTAAAAAATTTGCTGACGACTATCAATGTAATCACTACACCACTAATATGGAGGAAGCGATTGCCCGGCCTGATGTAGATATTGTATGCATTTCACTACCTAATAATTTGCATGAAACAGCCGTACTACTTTGTTGCAAACATAAAAAAGCAGTAATGACTACCAAGCCGCTTGGTAGAAACGCTGTAGAAGCTAAACGCATGTTAGAAGCGGTAGAAGCTGCGGGTATTTTTAATGGTTATTTAGAAGACTTAGTATATACACCCAAATTTATCAAGGCACAGGAATCGGTAAAGAATGGTGCATTAGGAAGAATACTATGGGCAAAATCTAGAGAAACACATCCGGGTCCGCATAGCGATTGGTTTTGGAATATTGAACAAGCAGGTGGTGGCTGTATTTTAGATTTGGGATGCCATTGTGTAGAAATTACTAGAAGCTATATTGGTAAAGATATAAAACCAGTAGAAGTGATGTGTTGGGCCGATACACAAGTAAAACCCATTGATGCAGAAGATCATGCTATTGGATTGGTAAAATATGAAAACGGCGCTATTGGTCAGTTTGAAGTGAGCTGGACCTTCCGCGGTGGGCTTGATTTGCGTGATGAAGTAATGGGTACAGAAGGCACTATTTGGATCAATAGTTTTTTACGTACCGGCTTCGATATGTTTACAACAGGTAAAGGCGGAGATTATATTGCAGAGAAAGCAGAGAGTAATAGTGGGTGGCTATTTCCTGTTGGTGATGAATTGAATGAATTGGGCTATAACCATATGTTTATGGATATGTTTGATGCTTTAGAAAAAGGTGTTGCTCCCAAAGAAACTTTTTATGATGGTTATGTAGTGAATGCTATTTTAGATGCAGCTTACAAATCGGCTAAATCAAAATTATGGGAGCCTGTTGTGCAATTAGACATTTGGCGAGGTAAAACCGGACTATCAAAAGAAAGTCATTTAGTAGAATATGATACCGAACATTATTTAGTAAAAGAAGAAGTAACTCATTACGGTGCTAAGAAATTGATCTTAAAAAATAAATCAACCGGCAAAATTATTGAGCGCGAGATTTAAAATAACTAACCATTAAAAAGATAAACATATATAAAATGAAACGCTTCTCTGCTACTTTAAGCTTATACCTTATAGCTTCCACCCTTATAGCTTCCACCCTCATACCTTTCACCTTAACAGCCCAACAAAACAACTATTCCGATCTTATTATAAAAAATGCAAGCAAAGTTGAGCAAAAAGTAATTGAATGGCGGCATGATATTCATCAACATC
>JBDKJW010000106.1:0-8005 GCA_039796395.1 Bacteroidota bacterium | reverse complement strand
GATTATTTACCTATGCGCTTCTCTTGGTTATTTATTGGTTATTCAACACCTTATCAATTTTTCTCTGGTGCTATTGAAACACTAGTAGGATTACTATTAATATATAGAAGAACAACCACACTAGGTGTAGTAATGGCAGTAGGTGTTTTCTTAAATGTGTTTATGTTGAATATGAGTTACGATATTCCCGTAAAGCTTTTTTCAGCGCATATATTAGTGTATTCACTTTATTTATTAATGAATGAATATAAGCGTGTGGTGAGTTTCTTTATTTTACAACAACCAACTACTACTTCTAGCTTATATCATTATCCATATACTGGAAAGAAAATGAAATGGCTACGAATAGGGTTAAAAATTTTGTTTGTTGCTACTACAATAGTTTTTATTACTTATGACTGCTATAGTTATTATGCAGAATCTGAGAAAGAAGAAGCACCTGCATTATTTACCAAAGGTGTTTATGAGGTAAAAGATTATGTAGTTAATGGCGATACCATTGCACCGCTTATTACCGACACTTTACGTTGGAAAGATTTTATTATCGACAATAGCTATTCAGGCAGTGTAAATAGTAGCGATACGCTATTTAGAAAGCGTTATGGTCGAGGCTATTTTGAATATCGGCTTGATTCACTCAAACAGCATTTATTTTTAGTAGTGAAGAAAGATACCATTGCCCACTTTACAATAGATAAAGCCAATGGCGATGCATTTATGTTGAAGGGTAATAAGGGTAAGGATTCCTTATATGTTTTCCTTCAAAAAAGCAATCGCCATTTTCAGCTAGCTGAAAAGCAATTTCATGCGTTGAGTGAGTATAATAGGTAATGCTAATTACTCAGTTACCTTTTGAATAAAGTAAAATACTCTTCGAAGATAAAGATCCTATTTCGCTTAGCACCTGTTGTTTCTTTTAGGATTCCTAACTGCAAAAAGTCGTTTAGGAGCTTGTAAGAGGAAACAGCCGATAATTTAGTTTCTGTAGCCACCATTTCAGCATCTAATATTGGCTGATGAAATAAATAGTCGAGTAGAATTTTAGCAGTATTTACTTTTTTGCCTAAAGAATATATCCGCTTTTCTTCACAATCTTTTTTTAATGTTAAAATTGCTTTTAGTGTTTGACTTGAGCTTTCACAAGTTTCAATAACGCCTATTAAAAAAAACTTTACCCATCTGAGCAGATCATTATGCGTTCTTACACGTGTTAGATTATCATAATAGTTTGCTCTATTCTTCTCGAAAAAATCTGATAAATACAAAACTGGCTTTTTGATAATTCCTTTTTCAACTAAGTATAGTGTAATCATTAATCTACCGATACGTCCATTACCATCTAAGAATGGGTGTATAGTTTCAAACTGATAATGTGCAATTGCAATCTTTATAAGATTAGTTAACCCCGTATCTTCATTATGTAAAAAGTTTTCCAAATCGCCCATTAATGGATTAACTTCATTATGAGGTGGTGGAATAAATACTGCACTCAATAAAGAGGAACCTCCAATCCAATTTTGGCTCCTACGAAATTCACCAGGTAACTTGTGCTCACCTCGAACCCCCTTTAGTAAAATGGCATGTGCTTCTTTTAATAATCGGGAGCTAAGTGGTAATTGCTCTAGTCTATTTATTGAACTACTTAAAGCTACTGTGTAATTATTTACTTCAACCCAATCATTCCTTCTCTCAGGTTCTATATCTGTTTCTTTAAGTAGGGCTTCCTCCATATTGGTTTGAGTACCTTCAATACGGCTCGAAACAGTAGCCTCTTTAACTACATACATGCGTATAAAATGGTCAATATTAGGTATTTGATGGGCATATGCATCAAGTTGCCCAATTGCAATAGCCGATTTTTCAACAAGCCTAGTAAGCTCTCTATCGCTCCATGCCCAAGTAGCATTGATTTTTTCAGGCATAAAAGCCTTATAATCAATCTGTTTTACATGATTTCCTACATTAAAGTCGTCGATTTTAAACATCACCCAAAGTTAAATAAAAAAACTCTTATTTAACCAAAACGGTCTTAAACTTAAATAATGATATTTTTATTTAACCTTAATGGCATTAAAGTTAAATAAGGAAATTCTTATTTAACTTTCCGAGAAGTACTTAAGTAACATTAGCATTTAATGCTTTGATAGATTTTAGAGAAGATGCTATTGCCTTTAATGATTTCAGAAATACGGGTTTGTGGTATTTCAATATCCTTCGCTAGCTTTTAGGCAGTAATATTAAAGGGTAAAAGGAATTCCTCTGAAAGAACTTCACCAGGATGTATGTTTTTTAGCTTTACCATAAAACAGTCTGTAGTATTACTAGAATTATTGGGTTTTTGACACAGTTCATGTTACCGGTTCGTGTTTCTTCTTTCGTCATATTGTCTGAATGCCGCATGAACTTAAAAAATTATAAGTGTTGTCATAAAGTTCTTTTGGTCTTGTTGGGTCTAAATTGTCACCATAAGGAATAAAGATAATTAAACCTTGTCTTGCTCTAGTCATTAAAACCCTGTAAGCATTTCTCAAATATGATTTGTCAATTTCGCTATTTATAGATTTCCATCTCGTTCCTTCAAAAGATTGGTAATTCCATACGCAGTCATTGAAGTAGAAGTTGATGTCCCATGCTAAACACACATAATCTATTTCCAAACCTTGTATGTCAAATTCAGTTGCAACCAATTCCAAATAATGAGAAGAACGAACATCTGTTGCGTCATTTAAAAACCAATCGTCTGCCGCTATTTCATTCTTAACGTCAATTCCTAAAGGTCTTAGTCGTCTGCCGCCAGAACTACCAACAAGCCCAATTCTTTCAGTCCCTTTTTTATTTTTTCTCAGCCATTCTTTTGCGACATTAAAATCTCTTGTCAGTCTTATTGGAAAAAGCCTGTCGATTTCATTTAAAATTGTTTTGGCTTGAATTGCATCACCATCAATAACTTCATAAACAAAGCTTGATATTTTTTCTGAACGAAATGAACGAACCGATACTGACAAATGAAGCTCAGTCTCTGGTTTTCCGTTTTCCTTAAGCCAATCTTTTAAAATTTCGTCATTTAAATAATCGTTGTCTGCTGTAATTAAGTTGGAATAGTAAATGTCCCAATTGGGATAATGATTTTTTAGTGCAATTACCCATTCTGAAAGCCCAGCTTCCCCGGTATTTATTTCTTGTCCGCCACCAACCAAACAAATTATTGTGCAATAATTTTCATGTCTGTTCATCACATCAATTAAGAACTCAGGTTCAGACATATCAAATTCCTTTCCTTTTGATTTCATAAAGGAAGTGGCTTTTTCTTTTGTCCAAGCTCGTTGAGCTTCGTCAAACACAACTACTTTTTCATCAGGGGCCTTATTTGAAATTAAATTGTCGTCTCTAAAATGATGAATATTCTGAATAAAGGCGTTAGCCTTTATCGCAGATTTTTTCTTCGTTAGCTTTTCTCCATTTTCCTTGGCTTGTTGAACTTCATCCCTAATTAAAGCTTCTCGTAAAACATAAACCAATGGACCGTTACCGGAAAGAAAAACTGCATTTTCATCTTCATGTGCTTTTCTTCTTTCGTTGGCAATGTTAAGTCCGGCTAAAGTTTTTCCTGCACCGGGTACACCAGTCAAAAAGCAAATGGATTTAGAATTCGCTGCTTTTGATTTTTCAATAACGCGATTAATGCACTCAGTTGTTTTTGAAAGGTTTATGGCGCCTGCATCACTTCTTGAAATTTCTGAAACTGAATGCCCCCTATAAAGTGCTTGAGAGGCTTCAATTATTGTTGGTGTTGGCTTATAGATAGATTTTTCCCATTGCGCGGGATTGATTTTTGTTCCGCTACTCAATAAAAGTGTTTGATGTATTATTTGGGCAATATTGTTTTGATTTCCTTTAAGAGGTTCAAATAGGTTGTCATTAATTTGATGTGAGTTCTCAAAATCTGGTGCTTTTGTTGAAACCAGAATTGGAACTATTTTTTCGTGGTGACTGCCTTCATGGAAATTCTGCAAATCTAAACAGTAGTCAACGGTTTGTTCAATTGCTTGTTTTTGATATTCCGTGTCACCAACTTTAAATTCAATTACAAAAATAAAATCTTCAATTATTAAGATGTTGTCAACCCGTTTACCCATTCTCGGAATTGAGAATTCAAAGTAAATCTGTCCATTTTTAAAAGGCGTTAATTCAGATTTCAAAATTTCAATCTGTTTTATCCAAGCGTTTCGTTGTAAGTTTTCAGCAGCAAAGTCATGTTTGCGTATTAGCTGGCCAAGTATTTTGTCGCTATCGTCAGTCAAGAAGTCTGATATTGTATTTGAGTAGTAACTTCTTGTCATTTATTCTTCATTGGCTTCATTGTATTGGTGTCAACGTTCGAGTATTTGCGAAGGCAGGGAATTCATTGTTTGTCCAGCCCGGTACAAATGCCCATTTGAAAATATGTAGTTGAAGTTAAGAACTAAAGCTGAAAATTGAACGTCGAGCCCGAACTGCTGCTGATGCCTGCACTTAGTTGATGCTACAATCTCCAGCCCTGCTTTTGCAAATACTTTTGTTAGCAGCCGCTGATTGATTAATACCTTCTCACCAATTTATAATTGCTGCTGTCTTTTCTTTGATACCAAACAATTCCTATCCCAGGTTTCCATTTTATTCTTATAACTTCAGTTGAGTCAACTCCAATACAGTCAATACAAAAATGTATCATGTCGTAATGCTTACCAAATCGACTGTCATCAATTAATTTCTCTTCATTTGGAATCTTGCCACTAAAGCCTCCATATTTAATATCAACAGTCGCTTGCTTATCCTTCTCCCACCTCACTGCAGATAATAAGTATTTTTCGTTGCTATAGACATCATCTTGCGAGCCGCCAAATCCTACAAGCTCAGGTTTACTTGGTGGAATAGTTTTGTAGGTAATGTCACAAGTTTGGGGGTTACCAGAATATCCTTCACTAATTCCATTGTACTTCAGTTGCTTGTCAATGATTACTATTGAGTCATAAAAGCCGTTGTCACTCTGGAAAATTATAGTGTCGCCAATGTTGTAAGTGTCTAAGATTGACAAGTCTTTTTTGTCAAAACTGTATCTACAAGAAAACAGAGTAGTTACAATAAGTAATAAGGCTATCTGGTTTTTAACTATCATTTTAGAGTCGTTCCAAAGTGGCTGCTAACGTACGCGCGTTTGTGCAGTAAGGGAATAGTATTACTGCTTTAGTTTACACGCAAGTTGCTAGAGTAAATTAGCGAAGTTTTTGAAGTTAAACAAACAGATTATTATAGAATTAAAAATTGTGTTGTAAAAAACCGATGCCCTTATTGCATAAACGCATTGTTACCTGCCGTAATTACTTTTTAGCAGGAGTTACCTTTCCGTTGTTATAGTATTCAACACTTTTAATTGTATGGTCTGGGTTATATGTCACCCATTTACCAATGCGAATTTCTTCCATATTGGTTTTTTTTCCAGCTGAGAAGATTTCCGTTAAAGTAGTTCCTATGCCAGGTTTACGCCTAAGTAGATAGTAATTAAGGTGAGTGTCGTTAAAGGGTGCATAAAGTGGCTTTTGCATAACCGTGTCAAACTTAGCATATTCGTTGCCATATACTTTATTGCATAAAAATTGAATTTTTGCAAGAGTGGGATGTTTGTCTTCATAGAATTTTTCGTTTAATGGAAAGCGTGGTATAGATGTATCAATCTTGATGTAAAAATTAATAGAGTCATTTCCATAAATCCAATAATCGGAAGCGCCAGTTGTAGTCCATTTTAAATCTTTAAAATGATTGGTAATTGTGTCAACTCGAAGTTTTGAAAAATCCTCAATAGGTAAGTCTCTAAGTACCCCTTTGAAATTGTCTTTTATAAAAATTGTCGATATTAGTTCTGTCTGGTTATAAGTGCAAAAGAGAAGTTTTTTTGTGTTATCGTAGTAATAGTCCCCTTCTTGCCAATTTATATCCTTAATGAATGAGTCAATTTGTTCATGCGGCATTAAAACTGGTGCATGACCTTTTTGTTTTAAATCTGTAATTGTAGTACTACATACGCTAATCTCATTTAACTTGATCTTACTTGTAAATAATGAGTCGACTCGATAAGTTTTTTGTGTAAATGCTTTATCAAGTTGTTCGTTTTTTGGCTTTTTTGTCAAACATGCATAAGAAGCGATTAGTATCAAAATAATTATTAAAAGATTTGGTCTCATATTATGGCAGGTAACTCTTAAATATACGCTACCCCCTTAACAATACAAAATCAAGTATCACCTGATAATCACACGCTAATAATTATACTTTTTGTATTGTTATATCATCAATACCGTTATACCTTTTCTATTGTTGCCCTCCTATGAAATTCATTTTCCGCTCGCTAACAAAATGAAAAAATAGATGGATAGGGGTGCTTCTCACTCCGCCGCGGCGTACAGCTTGACATACTAACCACTATACACTCTACACTACTCACTTCCCCCTATCCTTTTCCACCCTAAACCCTATTACCTTTTCCCTATAACCTATTCCCTTTTGCCTTTCCCTCTTTCTTCGTATATTCATCCTACTAATTGCTAGCCATGAAAAAACAAACTGCTATTACCAATCAAGCTCAATCGTCTCGCAGAAATTTTATACGTAACGCAGGCCTTGCCGCTGCAGGGTTTTATATTGTTCCGCGGCATGTATTGGGTAAAGGTTTCATTGCACCAAGTGATAAATTACAAATAGCTGGTATTGGTGCGGGTGGTAAGGGACAAAGTGATATTGCTGCTTTCTATAAAAGTGGTAAAGCCGATATCGCTTTTTTATGTGATGTAGATGATCGCCAAGCAGTGATTTCGCGCAAGGCATTCCCCAATGCGAAGTATTATAAAGACTATCGCGAAATGCTCGATAAAGAACATAAAAATATCGACGCGGTATCTGTATCTACACCCGATCATATGCATGCCCCACAAGCAATGGCTGCTATGCAATTGAATAAACATGTATACGTACAAAAACCTTTATCACACGATATCTATGAAGCACGTATGCTTACCAAAGCAGCTCACGATTATAAAGTAGTTACCCAAATGGGTAACCAAGGCGCATCGGGCGATGGGGTTCGACAATTAATTGATTGGTATAATGCAGGTTTAATCGGCGATGTACATACTGTGTATTGTTATACCGATAGGCCTGTATGGCCACAAGGTATTGGCTGGCCTACAACCAAAGGAAATATTCCGCCCGAACTCGATTTTAATTTATGGTTGGGTACGGCCCCATTAAAAGATTATGTAGATGGTTTATTGCCTTTCAACTGGCGTGGCTGGTGGGATTATGGTACCGGTGCTTTGGGTGATATGGCTTGCCATATTATGGCTCCAGCATTTGCAGTGTTAGGTTTGGGCTATCCTGTTGCTGCTGAATGTAGTATTGCTACGCGCTACACACAGCCTTGGACACGCGCGCAGTATCCTGAGAGCTGCCCTATTGCTTCGCATATCACACTTACTTTCAAACAAGAAGGTAAAAGAAAACCTGAACTAAAATTACATTGGATGGATGGTGGTATTCGCCCAGAACGCCCGCCAGAATTAGGTCCTAACGAAATAATGGGTGATGGTGGTAATGGTACTATTTTCTTAGGCTCTAAAGGAAATATGATGTGTGGCACTTATGGTGCATTGCCTAACTTATTGCCTACTGCTCGCACAAAAGAAAAAATTGTAAAGCAAACAATTGCTCGTGTGCCTGGTGGTGATAATGGTCACTATGCGGCATGGGTAGAAGCGGCTATCGCAGGGTATGGATCCGATAAAGCAAAAGAACTGAGTTCTAATTTTGATGTGGCCGGTCCGCTAACAGAAAGTGTACTCATGGGTAATTTGGCGATTCGCTCTTATGATATTCAAAAAGGTGGTGGTTACCCGGGTAGAGGTATTAAATTGATTTGGGATGGACCAAATATGAAGATCACCAACTTCGATGAAGCCAATCGCTTTGTGAAGCG
>JBDKJW010000105.1:0-8307 GCA_039796395.1 Bacteroidota bacterium | reverse complement strand
AATTACTTTCCGATACAAAACTTACTAAAGATAAAATCAAGTTGATCTTCGTGGGTAATCGTACCTGTAATGGTACCTAGGTGATGAAGTGCTTCCCGAATATCGAGCGCTAATAAATCGCCGGGCACTAGGTTATTTAACCCTTCTTCTACATCAACTAAACTCTGCTGTAATTGCAAAAGTGCTGCATGATGCCTGGCATTAGTTACGATGGTACTCTCGGTTTGAATATTACCAGAAACAGTATTGCTTAGTAATGCATCTTTTAAAGCGGTAACACCTGTTTTATCTTTTGCTGAAATAAAAATACAGTCGACTATTTTGCTGAGTGCAGCCAATTGTTCAGTAGTACATAAATCGGCTTTATTACCAATTAATAAATATTGAATTTTTTCTCTCTCTAATTGTTCTACTTCCGCAATTAAGGAATCGGGTGATGTTAGTTGTGCATCAAATACATATACTACCCATTGCGCATTGCGCATTTTCTCTAAACTTTTTGATACCCCTATTTCTTCGATGATATCTGTAGTATGTTCTCGAATACCTGCTGTATCTATTAACCTAAACAATACACCACCAATATTCAATACCTCCTCAATGGTATCTCTTGTTGTACCTGCTATATCACTCACAATAGCTCGGTTTTCATTTAGCAAGGTATTGAGCAAGGTAGATTTACCCGCATTAGGCTTGCCGATAATAGCTACTTGCACCCCTTCTTTAATTACATTACCCAGCTTAAAGGAATCTACCAAGGTCTTCACTGTTGTTTGTAATTCTGAAATTAGATTTCTAAAAGCCGAACGATCTGCAAATGCAACATCTTCCTGCGAAAAATCTAATTCTAATTCTATCAATGCAGAAAACTGAATTAGCGATTCTCTCAACTGTGCTAGATCGGAAGAAAACCCGCCTTTCATGGTGTGCAAAGCCGCACGCTTACTGGCTTCTGTATTACTGGCAATTAAATCGGCTACAGCTTCTGCTTGCGCCAAATCTAATTTGCCTTTTAAGAAGGCTCGTTGTGTAAACTCGCCAGGTTTTGCTAAGCGCACCCCTAAGCCTGTAATGGCTTCTATTATTTGTTGTTGAATAAAAGGTGAACCGTGACAACTAATTTCAATTACATCTTCACCTGTGTATGATTTAGGGCCTTTATACAAGGAGAGCACTACTTCATCGAGCACCTGCTCTCCTTGTTTTAATAAGCCTACATGAATTGTATGTGATGCTTGCGCATGCAAATCTTTTGATGGGAAAAGTTGATTCACCGCTTCGAAGGTTTTGTTGCCGCTAACCCTAATTACACCAATAGCTCCTATACCTGGCGCAGTTGCCAATGCCACAATGGTATCATCCCATCCTACTAATTGCATACTCATTGTACAAAGGTACTAATCAAAACATTCCATAAAAAAACCCCAACAATGCTGTTGGGGTTTTTGTTTATAAATGCTTATCGTTTTATTCTTCAGATACTACGAACGTAATACTTTGGCGATTACGATAAATTACGTTTCTACCATTTTGTACAGCGGGCTTCCAAGCTGGGCCTTTTGTAATTACACGCATAGCTTCTGCTTTTGTACCATAGCCAGGATCATTTTCAGCAGTTACATCGCTGATTTTTCCGTCTTTAGCAACAATAAAAGAAACGATAACCGTGTATTTGCCGGGAGGTGCACCATTTTCAACAGGTAAGTCTCTATTGAGGTTACGCTCGAGGTACTTAGCCCAAGCGCTTTGTCCGCCAGGGAACTCAGCCGGATTCTGTACTACAGTAAATACTTTATCATAATCATCATCTTGCTTTGGAGCTTCCACAACACCAGTACCTTTACTCTCAACAGGTGGAGCTACGATACCTTCATCTTTAGTACCTTCCTGATTGATCGTACCAATTTTGGTATCCTCCAATTTTTCCACTTCTTTAATTTCATCTTCCTGTTTCATTTCCTCATCTTTTACGATTTTAGGCGGTGTAAACTTGGTGATTTCCACTTTTGGTGGCTCTTGTTTGGGTGGTGGCGGTGGAGGTGGTGGTTCAGGTTTTTTCTCTTCCTGTTTCACATTTTCCAACGTAACATCTTGAACAATAATCTCTGATTTTCCCTTCTTAGCAGTATTGGCAATTATAGACCCTACTAATAAGAGTGCGCAAATTAAGAATGTACCTATTAATGCCTTTGTAATACGGCCATTATAGGTTTTACGAAGCTGATAAGCACCATACTCCTTATTGCGACCTTCAAAGAGAATATCAAGAATATCGGCTGATTTAATTTTATTTACATCCATTGTAAAAAGTTATAAGGGTTATGCTTAACTTAATTAGCTCCTGTAGCGTTTTGCTCAGATACTTTTATTAAATCTTCTTCGATCTTTAAAATATCTACCAATGCATATTTTTTCAAAACATTGATCGACATCTCATCCAAAATATCAATGACGTTTCTATACGTGCACTCCGAAGAAGGTTTAATGATCACCACTAAATCTTTTTCGTTCGTACGTGATTTCTTATCTAGCAATACACCACGAATATCTTTGAAATTCGAAGATTTGAAATTTGAAGCTGAGTTATCAAGTTGTCCTTCATAGTAAAATACATTATTGTCTTTACCTAGAAGTACAGTAATTACCCCCGATTCCTTGGCTTTATTCTGATCTTCAGGTTTATCCGCATCTTTCGGCAAGAATAATTTCATAGCCGTAGGCTGACTCATCGTTGTTGTGAAGATGAAGAATGTAATCAACAGGAACCCGAGATCCACCATCGGGGTGAGATCCACCCTGGTTGATAGTTTTTTCCCTTTTTTGACGCCGGGACCTTTCTTATGGCCACCACCGCCTGAGGTATCCATTTCTGCCATGTCGGTAGAATTTAGTTTTCGTTTATAATATTATTTACTCTTCTCTTTTTTCACCAGTTTGATTAGCCTTCCATAAGTCTGTACCTACTGGTACTGCTTCCGGATTGGTAACCATTTGGAACTTCAGGAAATCATTCTTTTTAAAAGCATCAATAACGGCCTTAAAAGAAGGATACTTGGCTAGGTTATCGCCCTTCATTAATAAGTTAGGGGCTTTATTACCTTGATACGCCTCATTTACTAAGCGCATCCAAGTCAATAATTCATTATTTGCCGTATCCTGCACGGGTATACCGGGCAAGTTCCCTCCTTTACGCTGGTCTTCAGGTAAAGCAACAAAAGAAGCAATGCTACTCAATGGTGCTCCAAAAAAGTTTGCTTTTTTGAAGGCCTGAACATTGATATTAAGATTCTTGGTGTTATTCAAAGCATTGGCAATAAATTCTTTCTTATTCTCATCGTCCATAGAAAGAAAAACCTTGCCATCCTTATCTATAATTACCATTACAAAATCCTTATCTGGCGCCACTTTTGCCGCTACTGAATTGGGCGTAGTAACTGCAATAGCTTCAGCTGGCTTAAACTTGGTCGTTAAAATGAAGAACGACAACAAGAGAAAGGCCACGTCGCACATCGCCGTCATATCGATACTCGTACTCTTACGAGGTAATTTGGCTCTACCCATTGTTTATTGTTTAACTGTTCTCACAAATTAGATGCGTGTTTTTTTGTTTTCCATAAATAATCTTTCCGATTATTTATAGTTAGCCGCAAAACTCTGCGTTAATGTGAAACCAGATTCATCAATACCATAAGTGATACCATCAATACGTGTAGTAAACACGTTATACATGATAATAGCTACTGCAGAAGTACCGATACCTAAAGCCGTATTAAATAGGGCCTCAGAAATACCTTTTGATAATTCACGTGCCGCATCACCACCACCTTCATCACCTAAGGCAGAGAATGATTTAATCATACCTAATACAGTACCTAACAAACCAAGAAGGGTTGCTACAGATGCGATAGTAGATAAGAACACAAGGTTCTTCTCTAACATAGGTAGTTCAAGCGCAGTAGCTTCTTCTACTTCTTTTTGAATATTTAATACTTTTTGCTCAGTTACTAACTCAGTATTGGTAATCATTTCTTTATACTTCTTTAAACCCGCTTTCATTACATTACCAACAGATCCTTTTTGCTTATCACAAGCAGCGATAGCTTTATCAACATCTTTATTCGCTAAATGAAACTGTACAGTACGAACAAACTCAGCAATATTACCTGTGCCAGCTGCTTTAGAAACAGTAAGCATTCTTTCAATTACGAAAGTAAGTACACAAAGGAAGCTACCAATAAGGATAGGCACAATAATACCACCCTCATACATTTTACTCAAGCCTGCTTTTGGACCTTTGTGGTTTGGCCAAAAACCACCACTTGGATCTGGTTGCGTAAAATTACTATCCGCGCCTAATACAAAACGCCAGATTACATAACCCAATACAATACACGCTAATGGTGCCATCCATGAAATCGCGTTGCTGCTCTTTTTTGGTTGAACGGAAGTTGCGCTCTTTGCCGCAGCGGTTGGTTTTGTTTCAGCCATGACTCAATTGATTTTTGGTTTTTTAATTAACAGTTGTTTTAAATAATTTCCTGTAGCAATCGTTTTTAGCTACAAAGGGCTTACAAAATAGGTAATTTATTGAAAGGAACAAATTTCGTGTAATAATCTTTCTGTAATTTTTCTTTTACCGATTCTTATCAACCATTCATCCAAACGTTTGCGCTAAAACAGGGTTTCCGTTATTAGACCATTATCTTTATTCTCCTTAAATCTATAATTAAACAATGAGAAAAATTGCTCTAACTGCCGGCTCCATAGCTATGGCACTCCTAATTCAGGCGCAGCAAAGGCCACAAACTCCTACGCCAACACCAGCTCCTGGCACACCTGCCGGAAGCCCCCAAACACCGCCTGCTTTTAACATAGGTAACTTGCAAAGTATGATGGGCGGGCAACGCCAAGGGCCAAGGGCTTATAAAGACGTAGTAACCGAAAAAGCAGTTTCCAAGAAGGGCTTGTTTACCGTTCATAAGGTAGATGATAAGTACTACTTTGAAATTGCAGATTCTATTTTCGGCCGAGAAATACTCTCCGTTGTTCGATTCATCAAAGTACCTGCTGGCGCAGGATATGGCGGTTCTATGGCCAATGGTAGGGGTCAAATGATTAGTTTTGAAAAAGGGCCAAGTAATACTGTTTTTTTGAGAACAGTTACCTTAGTTAATACTGCTGAAAAAGATCAAGACATCAATAAAGCTGTTGATCTGTCTAACTTAAATGCTATTGCGCAAGCCTTTCCCATTGCGGCTTTCAATAAAGATTCGAGTGGCGTAATTATAGACGTTAGCGACTTTTTTAAAGGCGATAACCAAACTGTAGGTATTAGTCCGGGTACAAAAAGATCTTTAAACTTTACTTCATTAGCCCCCGATCGATCTTTCATCACAAAAATTTCAACCTATCCTATTAATACCGAAATAAAAACCGTAAAAACATATACGGCAGCTCCATCTATAGGGGGAATAAGCATCCCTGGCTTTCCTGGTGCTCCTACAAGCATTCAAGCTGCCAATGAGGCTGGCGCCGTTACGGTTGAGTTAAATACTTCTTTACTACTATTGCCTAAAAAGCCAATGGAAAGAAGAATTGCGGATAACAGAGTTGGATTTTTTACACGAAATTTTGTTCGTTTTAGTGATACCCAACAAGAAGTTGAAAGAATCAATTTTGCAGTACGTTGGCGCTTAGAGCCTAAAGACGGTGAATGGGAAAAATGGAGAAAAGGAGAACTGGTTGAACCTAAAAAACCAATCATTTATTATATAGACCCTGCTACGCCCAAACAATGGCGCAGGCATTTAATTGCAGGCATCAACGATTGGCAAGTAGCATTTGAACAAGCTGGTTTTAAAAATGCAATTCGTGGCGAAGAATGGCCTGAGAATGATTCAACCATGAGTATGGAAGATGCTCGTTTTTCAGTTGTAAGATATTTAGCATCTGATATTGAAAACGCATCTGGTCCGAATAACAACGACCCAAGAAGTGGTGAAATTTTAGAAAGTCATATTCAATGGTATCACAACGTAATGAAATTGGTACATGATTGGTATATGATGCAAGCTGCAGCTGTAGACCCTGGTGCGCGCAAAATGAAATATGATGATGAATTGATGGGCGATTTAATTCGATTTGTATCATCACACGAAGTAGGCCATACACTTGGCTTAGCACATAATATGGGTAGCAGTAGTAAAACACCGGTTGAAAATTTACGCAATAAAGCATGGGTTGAAGCAAACGGACATACCGCATCTATCATGGATTACGCACGCTTTAACTATGTTGCCCAACCAGAAGATAATATTACCCGCAAAGGATTATACCCGCGTATTGGTGATTATGATAAGTGGGCTATTAAATGGGGTTATGGGTATATAGCCGGCAGCAATGAAGAAGAAACTAAAAAAGCATCTAGCAAAATGATTACGGCTGCGTTGAAAGAAAATCCACGCAGGTATTTCGGAACTTATGAAAGAGGTAATAGAAATGATCCACGTAACCAAAGTGAAGATTTGAGCGACAACTCCGTAAAAGCATCTGAGTATGGTATCATCAATCTAAAGCGTGTTATAAAAGGTTTACCAGAGTGGACGAAAGAGGAAGCGGATCAATATGATAATATCGAAAATATGTACGGCGAATTACTTGGTCAATTCCGCAGATATATGGGTCATGTACTTACGAATGTAGGTGGTGTATATGAAACTTTTAAAACGGCCGAATCGAATGAAGCCGTATATGAAATTGTACCTAAAGCGCGTCAAAAAGAAGCGGTTGCATTTTTGAATAAGCAAATTTTAGAAACACCAAATTGGTTGATCGATCGTGAGCTATGGAATAAATTTAATAACCCTATTAGTGCCGACCCAATTGTTGGCGCACAAGATGGCGTATTGAATTCTTTAATCAGTGGCGATCGTTTAAACCGCTTGCAATTAAATGCTGAGCGATTTGGTAATGATAAAGCCTACAATGCTATGGAGTTATTAAATGATGTACAAAGTGGCATATTTAGTGAATTAAGTAGCAAGAAAGCCATTGATGCTTATCGCAGATTATTACAGAAAGCCTATGTAGAACGTTTATCTGCATTAGTAAATGCGGCAGCACCCGCACCTGCACAAACTATTGCGCCTGGTATTACCATTAGCTTTGGGCCCGATTTAAGAAAGAGTGATGTACCTGCAATTGTAAGGGCACAATTAGTAGGCTTGCGTGGTCAATTAAATGCAGCATCTGCTAGCTTTAGCGATAAACTGAGCAAAGTACATCTACAAGATTTAGCGGAAAAAATTAAACAAGCATTAGATCCTAAATAATCACTAGTTGTACGTACAATTATGGTTAAATATGTAAAAGCGCTCCCCGCCATGGCGGGGAGCGCTTTTTTTATTGATTATATTTGCCAAAAAAAGATGCGAAAAACTATATTGCTATTCTCTCTAATAGGATTACACGCTGTAGCTTCAGCACAACAAAAAAATATAGTTTGGGGCTATTTAAAAGACAGCATCACCCAAGAGCCAATTGTATTGGCAAGTGTTACAAATTTGAGTTCTAAACAAACCGTTATGACGAGCCATACGGGTCGCTTCAAAATTCAATTGACTGAAAATCAACTTTTATCTTTTGCCGCCGTAGGTTATCATTTTGATACAACTACTTTTCATGCAATCAATTTAAAGGCAGATACATTGATGCTTTTTTTAAGTCCGCTTACCAGATCATTAGCCAATGTTACTGTTAGCGCCAAAGGGATGAATGCTTATCAATTAGATAGTATTGAACGACGAAAAGATTTTATGGGGGATCGGGTAAATTATGCGAAGCCTGCATTTGAGCTTTTGCCTTTTTTGAAGCTAATGAAAAAGAAGAATATATTAACTATCGTTTTCCTGCCTCATTGGTAACAAAATATAGTGGCTTAAAAGATGAAGCACTAGAAAATTTTATGCAGCAATATCGCCCTTCTTATGAATGGCTTCGCAAACATCGCACAGAAGAAGATATGAAGTATTATATAAATGAGAAGCTGAAGGAAGACCGTAGACGGTAGACCGTAATTCTTTCTACTGTCTACGGTCCATCGTCTATTCGTACCTCAACGCCACAATAGGATTCAGTTTTGCCGCTTTCATAGCAGGGTAAATTCCTGCAGCCAATCCTACTATTGAACAAATAATTATACCGGTTAATACCCATCCCCAAGGCACGAGGAATCCGGTACCCAAAAATGCCCCAACTACATTACCAATTATAACGCCTAAAACGATTCCAAAGAAAGCACCAAGTAGG
>JBDKJW010000104.1:0-8098 GCA_039796395.1 Bacteroidota bacterium | reverse complement strand
AACCAATGCCGTAGAAGCTAAAAAATTGATCGATGAAAGCGGATTGAAAGTACAATCTGCTATTCAGTTGAGTGAGGCAGCGGATTTAGTTAAAGCAGCTGTTGCTTAGCAACAAAGTGAGTAGTGTGTAGTAAAAACTAACCACTAACCACTCCTATAGGTTTTACTTCCGCAATAGCGCTAACCGTATAAACCGCGCCGGTTCTGAGTTCTATACATTCGTAACGTTTTCTGCGTAATGCACCTTTACGAAAAATTTTTCCAGAATCAAGCGCAAATAATGCACCCACTGGTAAGGCCGATAAAATGGTTTTTCCCGATGGTGCATTTTTATTATAGCGTCTTAATACTTCCATTAAAGCCACTTCACCATTAGCCGTTGCAGCAGGCGATTTGATCGTTTTTTTCAACTCCTTTTCTATATCAGCCGGGAAAATTTTTAACGCTATAAAATCGGATAGCAATTTACCATAACAGCCCTTCCACTCTGCCCCGTGTGCTGCAACTCTTGGCCCATACTGCTCAAACGTAAGTAAATGCGCCAATTCATGTAAGAGCGTTACTAAAAACTCATACGCATTTAAGTTGCCATTCACACTGATCCGATGATTATTGCCTTGAAAAGCATGCCGGTAATCACCCAATACCGATTTACGCGCTTTTGAAACGGTTAAATGAACTTTATACTGGTGCAAATATTGAACTACCTGCTCAAAACTTCTTTCAGGTAAAAACGTACTGAGCTCCTGCATTGGATGCTCGGTTTTATTAGGCATCTACCGATTTTTTTGAACTGGTAACCAGCCTTACTTCTAACCAAGTATAAATAATATACAAAGCCATGCTTATAAACAAAGCATTGGTATTACGTGCTTCACCTGCCGCATATAAATAAATAAAAGCTGCTCCTCCCAAAACAAACAATTTCAATACCACCCCACCCATTACACCCCTCACCATCGCATGCGGGTTTTTATTATGAGTGGCTTGATTATGCCGCCTAACATTCCAAATTAGTATAGCAGTAAGCAATAAATTAGCCGCTAACACTACCCTCCCGTCAATATCAATCATGATTATATCCATAACCATCAAAACAGAAATAAGTGTAATGATAGCAGATATAAGCAGCGCTGGTTGTAATTGTTTAATCATCTACTAAAGATTAATAATTCGATTGCTCTGTTTTAGGTTCATTCAATGGAACAGTATCTAATTGAGCAGGGGTAACATTCCCAGATAACACTTTTTTAACACCATTTATGTATTGTTCTTTATATCTTATCTCTTGTTCTAAGGAATCTGTACGAATTTTAAGTAGCTGTAAAGCAGTTCTACTTTCCTTCGTACCATAGCCTGGTATATAATATTTTAAAGGAGAAAACGCAATTAAAGCAATCGTTAACCCAACCAATAAAACAAAAACAGTACTCAATCCAATGTATACACTTAAACGCGATAAACGAAAGGTAATGACTTCCTCATACGTATCATCATTCATCACTACCAGTCGGTATGTGTTTCTGAGTCGCTTAAATGTATTAACTGGGTTTATCTTCTCCATTGTATAAAAACTTGCTAAAGGTAATGAATACCTGTATTTTTAGGCGTTATATGTGTTTGAAAAAAAGAATATGCTGGTTATTAATTTTAGCTGTTCTGAACAGTAATGCTGTTTTTGCACAGGTAAGCAATGATTTAAACCTTAAAAAGCCCGAAAAATACCAAAATCGGGCCTTACCAGCCGAAAAAGGAACTGATAAAAAATTCACCGTTCCGAAGCGATTATACAATAATACAGTAACCCGTTTTAACTATTTCTTCAATGCAAACAATCGGCTTAACGATATTATTACAAGAGCTAAAGAACAGTATAAGGATGATTATACCAGCCTTCTTTCTTTCTATAATTATTCCTTAGATGAAACAGCCAAACAACAAATAGATTCTATCATTTATAAATGTACTGCGGGTATTTTATTACATGATTTAAGAAGCGATTGGGCAGATAGACTATATCTTTTATTAGGCAATGCTTATATGCATAGAAAAGATTTTGATTCTGCTGCAATGGTATTTCAATTTATCAACTACGCCTATGCACCTAAAGATGGGGGCTATGATATACCAATAGGCAGCAATGCTTCTAATACAAATGGCATTTTTAGTATTACCAGTGATGAGAGAAGAAGTATCTGGCAAAAAATATCAGCCAACCCACCTGCACGCAACGAAAGTTTTTTATTGCAAACACGCAACTATATTGAACAAGGTAAAACTACTGAAGCAGCAGGTTTATTAGAGTTAATTAGAACAGACAAGAAATTCCCCCCTCGCTTGCTTACCGATTGGTATGAAATGGAAGCCTACCTAAATTATAAAGACAGTAAGTATGATAGTGCAGCATTGTATATTCAAAAATCATTATCCAATGCGCCCGATAAATTTAGTAGGGCTCGTTGGGAATATTTAACAGCACAGCTATATGAAAAAACACAAAAAGATTCGGCTGCCATTAGTTGGTATAAAAAATCAATTGACCATACTACCGATCCGGTTATGGAAATTTATGCGCGACTAAATATTGTTCGTTTGCTATCAGGTAAAGAAGCGAACGCTTTACAAGAAAACCTAAACCAAATTTTGCAAATGGCACGCAAGGATAGATATGCTGCCTATTGGGATATTCTATACTACACGGCTGCCACTTTAGAACATAGTAGAAAAAACGAACCAGCTGCCGAAAAACTACTCCTCAAAAGTTTAGCCAACAATGATAATAATCCTACCCAACAACATAAAAGCTTTTATTTGTTGGCAGATGTTTATTATAGCATGAAAAAATATCCGGCTGCTGGCGCTTATTACGATAGCGTTCAACTCAATTATCTTAACCCAACAGAACAAGCTATCGTAAATAATAGAAAAGATAAACTCAACACTATTATTCAGCATATAGCCATTATTCATCAAGAGGATAGCTTACAAAAAATAGCTTCACTTCCACTTGCTGAAAGAGATAAATATATACTTACCCTACTCAAAAAAATGAGAAAGGAAAAAGGAATTAAGGAACCGAGCAACGAACCAAATTTTGGCAACCCTTTTGCTGCAGCGGCCCCAACAGATTTATTTCAATCTACCACTACAGAATTTTATTTTCTGAACAATATGCTCAAAACAAAGGGGCTATCTGAATTTCAAAGTAAATGGGGAACCCGACCAAATATCGATAACTGGCGCAGGCAATCGGCTGTTGATCGTTCACTACATGTAAACGTACCGCTCAACGATGTGGTAGCACCTACAAAAGCCGCAGATATTGATGCGAAACAAGAACTTTCTTACGAATCATTAGTAGCAGATTTGCCTATCAACAGTTCGCAAATAGCCCTATCCAATAAAAAAATTAAAGACGCACTTAGCGAAAACGGCTATACCTTTCAATACTATTTACGTGATTACGCGGCAGCTATTACTTGCTACGAAGAGATACAAAGAAGATTTCCCGAAGGTGGCTTAGATGATAAATTGCTCTATCAATTTACGGAAGCCTTAGAGAAAAATAATGAGCCCGAAAAAGCTGCAGAAAAAAGAAAAGAACTCCAGTCTTTCTACCCCAATAGCACGTACACCGCACAATACAATAAAGAACCAGCGAAAGGAAAAACGCGCGCAGAGCAGGTGTACCAAGATATTTACGACTTGTTTGTTTCCGGAAAATTTGAAGAAGCCAAACAAAGAAAAGTATTAGCCGATAAGCAATATGGTAAAAATTATTGGACGCCTCAACTACTTTTTATAGAATCTATTTACTATATCAAACAAAAAGATGATAGCACCGCCATCAATCGATTACAACCATTAGCTACTAATTTCAGTGGTACAGAAATGGCCAAGAAAGCAACTGCTATGATTGATGTATTGAGTAGAAGAAAAGAGATTGAAAGCTATTTAACCAATTTGCAAATTAACCGACCAGAAGAGTTACCTACACGCAATGTTGAATTAAACGAAACCAATACAACTAAAATTAGCGTACCAAAAAAAGATAGTATTATAGCACCTACCAATAAACAATTAACCCCAACCGCTCCAATAATTGCACCACCAGTTGCGGTACTTACCCCAAAAATTGAACAATATACTTTTAATGCAACCGACACTCAATTTGTTGTTGTGGCGCTAAAAAATGTTGATCCTATTTATGGATCTGAGGGAAGAAATGCTTTCAACCGTTTTAACCAAGAACGCTACTATCCAAAACGCATACCTATTGAGCTTTCATCTGTAAACGATAGTACCCAATACCTGTTAATTGGTCCGTTTACTAATGCAGCTGAAGCTACTACCTATATTGATCAAACAAAGCCCATTACGTCGCAACGTATTGTACCCTGGTTAAGTACCGAAAAATATCGCTTTTATATCATCAGTAGTGCCAATCTTAGTCTTTTAAGAAAGAAAAAAGATACTGGCGCATACGAAGCTTGGCTGCATTCTTTGTTTCCAGATAAATTTTAACCAAATTATCGCCGCGAAGCCAAATCTCTTGTTTAGTTTTAGCACCTAAATAGTAACTTTAATAAAGACCTATTACCTACACATATATGACGAAGTCGGTACGTATATTCTGGAAGATTTTTTTTGGTGGATTTGGATTTGTAATCCTTCTCTTATTAATGCTAAACTTTGGTTGGATCGGCAGTATGCCCGATTTGGAAGATATTGAAAACCCCACCGCTTCTTTAGCAAGCCAGGTATATGCAGAAGATGGCACGCTAATGGGTAAATATTATATTGAAGATCGCATCAATGTGCAGTATAAAGATATTAGCAAACATGTTGTTAACGCACTAGTAGCAACGGAGGATGAGCGCTTTTATGAGCACAGTGGTATTGATGGCCGTTCGCTTATGCGCGCTTTTGTTTTTTTAGGCAGTGAAGGCGGTGCGAGTACCATCACCATGCAAACAGCGAAAAATTTATTTACAGAAAACTGGAGTACGAAGAATTTTATTTTGCGTGGATTACAAAAAATTAAAGAGTGCATTATTGCCGTAAAGCTAGAAAGAAATTTTACAAAAGAAGAAATCATTACACTCTATTTGAATACGGTTGCCTACAGTCAGAATGTATATGGTATTCGTAACGCAGCTAAAACATTTTTTCAAAAAGAGCCCGATCGATTGAATGTAGAAGAAGCCGCAGTAATAATTGCCATGCTTAAAGGTGCTACATTATACGACCCTATGCGTAACCCTAAATTGTCGTTAGATAGAAGGAATACCGTATTGAACCAAATGGTTCGAAACAATTATTTGGATGCAAAAGAAGCAGATGCATTAAAGCGCCAGCCCATTCAAACCAATTTTAAGAAACTAGATGAAACAACTGGTTTAGGCCCTTATTTCAGAATGGTATTGGGAGAAGAAATGAAGAAATGGTGCAAAGAAAATAAAAAAAGTAATGGCGATAATTATAACCTGTATAGAGATGGACTGAAGATATATACAACGATTAGTCCACGTATGCAACAATACGCCGAAGAATCAGTAGCCAAGCATATTGCCTATATGCAGAAGTTGCTCGACATGCAAGACAATATTAAAAAAGGTACCGTATGGAAAGGTTTTGAAAATATTTTAGAAGCCGCAATGAAGCAAACCGACCGTTGGAAGAACTTAAAAAAAGATGGACTAACCGATGATGAAACACGCCAAACATTTTATCAAAAAGTGCCGATGCGTGTGTTTGCTTGGAATAAAAACAGACATAAAGATACCTTGATGACGCCCTATGATTCTATCAAGTATCACAGGCAAATGTTGCAAGCCAGTTTTATGGTAATGGATCCTTTAAACGGGCAAGTAAAAGCATGGGTTGGCGGTATTGATTTTAAAACATTCAAATATGATCATGCTAATATCAATACAAAAAGGCAAGTAGGTTCAACCATTAAACCTTTGTTGTATAGCTTAGCCATAGAAGAAGCAGGATTAACACCAAACTCAATGGTACAAGATGTGCAACAGAGTTTTGGGAGTTTTGGCATGGTGCCGAATACACCACGCACCTGCACAGGAGGTACTATGCCTATGGCATTAGCACTTGCTAAATCACGCAACTGTGCATCTGCATATATTTTAAAACAATTAGATAACACTTCAAATAATAGTGCTAAACGATTTGTTGAGTTTCTGAAAAAATGCGAATTCAGTTCTAAAATAAATCCATATCCTTCGCTAGCATTAGGTGCTGCAGAAATTTCATTATTTGAAATGATGCAAGGATATAGCATGTTCCCTGGAAGGGGCTTTAACACAAAGCCCATGTACATCACCCGTATTGAAGATAGAAATGGAAATGTACTCGCTACTTTTTCTCCATTACGCAAAGAAGTAATTAGTGATGTTACTTCTTACTCGGTTATTAAAATGATGCAGGGCGTATTAACACATGGTACCGGAGCGGGTATTTGGCAATATGATCCACCAGCAGGTATGGAAATGGCGGGCAAAACAGGTACTACCAATGATAATAGTGATGCATGGTTTATGGGATATACACCACAATACTTAGCAGGTGGCTGGGTTGGTTGTGATGATCGTTTTATTCGTTTTAACAGTAAAAATGGAGAAGGCGGTAGAGCAGCCATGCCAATATGGGCTTATTTCTTTGATAAAGCAGCGAGTGATCCTAATTGTGGCATAGATACCAAATTAACTTTTGTAAAGCCTGATGTAATGAGTAATGATATCATTATCGATTATATCAATGGTACTACACCTGTATTGGGTGGTGAGGGAGAAGATATGGGTACAGGAACATCAAATGACTATGAAGTACCCGCTAATATTAAAGCGGAAGAATTAGGTGCAGAATCGGATATTATAGCAGTGCCTAAAAAAACACCCGACCAAAAAGATCCCAAAGATGCTAAGGATAAGGACCCTAAAAAACCGGTTACTATTCCTCCTGTTAATAGCAAACCAGAAGAGAAGCTCAAAGCTATTATGCCGCCGCCACCGAAAAAACCGGGGGGAGGGAAGTGAGTTTATAGGGTATATAGTTACGGGATACGGGTTGCGGGATACGCGTGTTAAAAGCCAGAAACTCGAAACTCGTATCTCGTATCAATCGAAGATTACCTAATAACTCCAAACTCCTGCTGTAATCCTTTTGAAGCTTTATAGATACAATCAATAAATGCCTTCCCATATTTGGCGTAGAACAAGGCCATATTCTGGTGACGTTCTTGTAAACTATTGGCTGGGAATAGGTTGTTCTTTATAAAATGAATTTGTTGAATATCCGTTTCGTATTTTCTTTTTTCAGCCCTGAATATTTTCTTTTCCAACTCCGCCAAACGCTTGATGGTTTTGGCTTCTAAAGATTTTGTATGTTCTATTAAACTCTTATCAATTGCTGCTGCCTTATTTTGTATGGCAGCATATTGCGCCTGCACCGCTTTTATTTGTTCTGTTAATTGCAATTGATGCGTAGTAGCTTTTTTAACTAAAGTATTTATTAATGCTAATTCAGGTTGAAATAAATCTTGATCAGTTAACTGTTGTTTTTGAATTCTTTCTTTTACTAATTCTTCAATAACTACAAAAGAGTTTCTTAGTACTAAAACAGGATATGGAACTTCTGCAGCTGCGAATACTTCTTTTAATTCCAACCAATATGCCAATTCTCCCCCACCCCCAATAAAAGCAATATCAGGTAATATCGTTCCCTGAAATACACCCCGTAAAATTACATTGGCACTGAATCTTTCAGGATGTTGATTCAATTCCTGCAAAATTTCTTCTTGCGTAAAACTTAGTCCTAAAGCTTCCACCTTATACCTCAAACCTTCCACCTCTATTCTTTCTCGCTTATCATCTATCAAATAAAATAAATTAATAGGGCGGCCGGCAGCTTGTACTTTATAATGCTTGGCTAGTGCCGCTGTTGTTTGTGCAACAATTGCTTCCGAAAATTTTTCAACCAACTCTTTTTCAACTGTTGCTTGAAATAATTTTTTCAAAGCAGCATTATCTGGCACTACTACAACCACACCATAATCTGCAAAAATGGTATTCACTAATGC
>JBDKJW010000103.1:0-8415 GCA_039796395.1 Bacteroidota bacterium | reverse complement strand
TGAATTAACCCAAATACCATCATACCTAGGCAAGCCTGTTCGGTGCGATAATAAATCACGCATAGTAACGCTTGCATTTAGCTCCTCATTATTAAATTGAAGGGAGGGCAGGTATTTTTTTACAGGAATATCTAAGGATAGCTTCTTTTCCTCGGCGAGCATAACCGCAGCTGTTGCTGTAAATAGTTTGCTATTAGATGCAATAGGAAATAATGTATTAGCTTCAACAGGCAGCTTATTTTCTATATCCCGATATCCATAGCCTTTGGCGTAAATCAATTGATGCTTCATTACACTATCGATATAGCGATCAATAATTTGGAATCGTTTCTGATAGGGGTTTGTTTGTGCATTCGTAAGGAGGATACAAGCACATAGCAGGAATGTTGAAAGTACTTTTCGCATAGCATTATTTTTAGTCATCATCCTTATCTTCTTTTTTAATAGGCTTATAAAACGCGGCGCGCTTCGGGCCTGGGAAAGGAATATTTGAACCTTTTAGTCCATGCCAAAGCACTACATTAAATTCTAAATCGGGCACCGCATCTTCTTTGCTAAGATCAAATTTTTCTGAACGTCTTTGCCATTCATTCATGGCTGTATTCTTATCCTTCAAATTAACCTGTGGCATAATAGCCGTATACGGTTTTGCATTTATAGTATTTGTAAAACAGCGCCACATGGGCGTTGCAGCCGCATCATATTGTGTCATAGGCGGAATGCCTAAAATTAATTCCATCGTTCTCAACATAGAAGAAGTAGAATACATGGTATGATCTACAAAACCTCTTTTTACAAAACCACCTGCCACATAGGCTGTACTGCGATGTGCATCTACATGGTCTGCGCCATTTTGCGCATCGTCTTCTAAAATAAATACTGCGGTTTCATTCCAAATAGCACTTTTACTTAAATACTCAACGAACATGCCAACCGCCAAATCATTATCTGCAACATGTGCATAGGGCGTTGGCTTACCTAAACGTAATCCTTCTGTGTGATCATTGGAGAAACGCACCGAGTTAAATTGTGGAACCGCATTTTTTGCTAGTAAAGAATCAAATTCTCGCTTCCATTGAAAAAATCGGGTAGTATCAGGAACTGCGTTATTATAGCCGGTGAAATAAGGACAAAAATGATCTTTTAAAACCGGAATATTGGCTTTATAATTGTCTGCAAACTCTCCATAGGTTCTATAACTAACACCTGCTTTTTTACAATGATCCCAAATAAATCCTCCCTTATTATTGGCTACTGCTCTATTACCTTCCGCATCATAACCGCCACCTCTGCCACCATAACTAGTTACCCAATTCTTCTCTAAGAAATCGGTTGCGTAGGCGCCTGTGCTCCAATTATGTCCGTCGGCACTCACTTCTCCATCCACATAAAAATTATCTAGCAGTACGAATTCGCGTGCTAGCGCATGTTGATTGGGGGTGATATTCTCTCCAAACAAAACCAACCGCGGATCACCATTTCCTTCTTTCATATCACCCAATACCTGGTCATAAGTTCTGTTTTCTTTTATTACATAGAACACATATTTAATCGGACTAGCAGCCCCAACCCTTCTAGGTATAGGGTTTCCTTCTTCACCCTGTACCAATAACTCTTTCACTTTATTATAAGGTGTATTTCTATATACTACCTGAGAATATACACCTAGCTGCGCATCAGTTGGCATATCAATAATACTCATAGTACCTTGAAATAAGCCAGCGATATACTGTACATTTTTAGGTTTATTCGGATCGCCCTCTTGGTATAAAACAGTTTGTTTATTGCCAAATGGGTTAGGCCCGTAAGGATTGGCCATAGAAGAAAATCCCTTGCCATTGCTTACAAAAATTTTCTTCCCAATTACTTTAACATTGGTAGGATACCAGCCAACAGGCATAAATCCCTTGCTTTTACTTTGAATAGGTTTGCTTACATCAAATACACTTAAACAATTATTATCAGCATTTGCAATAAACAAGGTTTTTTCATCCGCACTCAATGCTAAACCATTTGTAGTAGAGCCACTAGGTGCATCCGGATAGAGCGCTGTATTTAAGTTTTCAATTACCTTATTTTCAGTAGTAGATATTACTGATACTGAATTATCATTCGCATTTGCCACATACAGATATTTCCCATTTTTAGTAAGGCATAACTCATTGGGATTATCGCCAACTGGTATTTCAGCTATTATATTTTGTATTTCTGTGTTAAATACTAACACTTTATCGCATCCCCAGCAACTGATATACAACTGCTTATTGTTTGGCGAAAGCAAACAGGCATAAGCTTCTCCACCCAATTGAAATGCTGTTTGAATTTTTTTAGTAGTTAAATCAACAATATAGAGTGTATTATTTTCTTTCGTTACAACATACAGTAACTGTTTTGCATCATCAATAGCAATACCTGTTGGTGAAATTTTGTTGGGCCATTTTTTTCCTAGAATAATAGAGTCAATAAGTTCCAGTTTTTTATTCTTTATGGCGAAAATCATGATCCAATTATCATGATTACCCGAAGCATATAATTTTTTCTCATCTCCGCTAAACGCTAACCCATACCAAGCTTTATCAACAACTTTTGTATCTAATATCTCCTCTTTAACGGGGTCAATTAATTGAATACTTTGTACACTTTGTCCATTATTGGTAACCGCTATTAACGACTTTGATTTTGAAACAGCCATATTTAAGGGCAAATCTCCTAAAGGAAAATTCCGCCCAATTGGTGTTAGTCCCCAGCCATTCGGCAGTGTTAATTTTTTGGATTCAACTTGTTGGATGGTTTGAGAGACAATGGAAGTGACACTGAGCATGAGCATGCCACACAAAAGATATTTGCGCATAAAATTGGTTGTACCTAAAGGTACAAAGCCATATCATAATCAACCATTAAAAAATAGAGAACTTATTGTTTTGCATAGTCATAGGTTCGTACAACCTTAAATCTTTGTCCGCGCTCTTCTCGCATTACTTTATACTGTACTTGGCGGTACATACCCGTTGGTGTGGGAATAGAATCGGCTGTAAATAATGGAAACCGTCTCATCAAGTTTCCTTCCATCAAAAAATATTGATCTTTTCCCTGATAGCCGGTACGTAGTTTAGGATCATCAACAATATCAGGAAAGCCAATGGCTTCATAACTTTCATTCTCAACGGAAGCAATACCAATAACAGCTGCTGCTTGCTTAGGGCCAGGTTGGTGCACATACATCACTAAATCGGGGAAACCATCACCATTTAAATCATCTACCTCTGTTTTAATAATTCTACCCTTAATATCAAAGCCTAAATCCCTTGCTGTATTCTTAAAGCCTACCGGATTAATCGTTACATAGTTTTTCTCTTCATTGGTATTTTTACAGCTTACTTTATAACCAGCTTTACCCAATTTCATGGTTGTATCAACTCTTCGAAAAGTAGGCTGTGCAACCAATATGCATGAAGAACAAATCACGATAGCTACTACAATCAATTTTTTCATACCGCCAAATTACATGTTTCTACGATATTGTCCGCCAACCGCATATAAAGCATTCGTAATTTCGCCGAGTGAACAATATTTAACTGTTTCCATCAGTTCAGCAAAAAGATTCGCTCCGCTAACTGCAGCTTCTTGTAATTTCTTTAATGATTGTTTGCTTTGCGCTGTATTTCGTTGATGAAAAGCCTTCAAATTTTGAATTTGCTGTTCTTTTTCTTCGGTAGTACTTCTAATTACTTCACCCGGTAAAACCGTTGGACTCCCTTTTTTATTCAAGAAAGTATTTACACCAATTAATGGTAAATCTCCTGTATGCTTTAATGTTTCATAGTGCAAACTTTCTTCTTGAATCTTATTCCGTTGGTACATTCTTTCCATTGCGCCTAAAACGCCTCCCCTGTCGGTAATACGCTCAAATTCAACCAGAACGGCCTCTTCCACTAAATCAGTTAGCTCTTCAATAGCAAAACTTCCTTGAATAAAATTTTCTGTATTCGCTGTACCTAATTCTCTATTAATAATCAATTGAATAGCCATAGCCCTTCTTACACTCTCTTCTGTTGGCGTTGTAATCGCTTCATCATAAGCATTGGTATGAAGGCTATTACAATTATCATAAATAGCATACAATGCCTGCAAGGTTGTACGGATATCGTTGAAATCTATTTCTTGCGCATGCAAACTTCTACCGCTAGTTTGAATATGGTATTTTAATTTTTGAGAACGATCATTGGCCTTGTATTTGTTCTTCATAGCTTTTGCCCAGATACGGCGTGCTACACGGCCAATTACACTATATTCAGGATCCATTCCATTACTAAAAAAGAAAGATAAATTTGCTGCAAAATCATCGATATTCATGCCCCTACTTAAATAATACTCAACATATGTAAATCCATTAGCCAGTGTGAAGGCTAACTGTGTAATAGGGTTAGCGCCGGCTTCTGCAATATGATAGCCGCTAATACTAACGCTATAAAAATTTTTAACCTGGTTCTCTATAAAATAAGCCTGAACATCGCCCATTAATTTCAGGGCGAATTCGGTAGAAAAAATACAAGTATTTTGTGCTTGGTCTTCTTTCAAAATATCAGCTTGCACAGTACCTCTTACTTGTGCTAATGCTTTTGCTTTAATTGACGCATACACATCTGGTGGTAACACTTCATCTCCACTTACGCCTAACAAGCCAATACCTAAGCCACTATTACCTTCTGGCAATCTTTCCGGTAATGATGGGTTGTAATATAGAGGCTTTGGTATCTTATTAAATTTAGCTTCAATTTGCTGATTTACTTCTTCCCATTTATTATTTGCTGTGATCCATTTTTCACATAATTGGTCTATAGCTGCATTCATAAAAAATGCAAGTACAATGGGTGCAGGACCATTAATAGTCATGCTCACCGATGTTTTTGGATCACACAAATCAAAGCCACTATATAATTTTTTCGCATCATCTACGGTTGCAACGCTTACACCGCTATTACCTACTTTACCATAAATATCTGGCCTATGTGCGGGGTCTTCGCCATATAAGGTAACACTATCAAAAGCAGTAGATAAGCGAATAGCGGGCTGCCCTAAGGATACATAGTGAAACCTTTTATTGGTTCGCTCTGGCCCACCTTCACCGGCAAACATTCTTGTTGGATCTTCTCCTTGTCTTTTTAACTCAAACACACCTGCTGTATAAGGAAATTCGCCTGGAATATTTTCTTGTAATTGCCAACGTAGAATATCGCCCCAATCTTTATACTTTGGTAATACTACTTTAGGAATACGTGTGCCACTTAAAGAAGTGGTGCTTAGTGATTGCTTAATTACTTTATCACGCACAGTATATTCAAAAAAATCGGCATTGTATTTTTTTACTACAGCAGGCCAATGCAAAATCATTTTTTTACACTCGGGGTGTAAGCCATCCGCCATCTGCATTTCAAGAGTTGCTAATGCTTCTTTTACTACTTCGCTTTTCACATTTTCTATCACACCCTTTACTTGATACCATTTAGATGCCAAAGCAGTTTGTTCGTTTACCCATGTATCGTAATGTCTATTATTCTCTGCAATTTCTGCTAAATAACGAACTCTTTTAGGAGGAATGATCTGCGATTTAGTTGTAGTGGCCATAGCATGGCCATCAGTCACCAATTTTTCATCAAAATTGATATTTAATTTCGATTGAATGGTAGCCACCAACTTATCGAATAACACATTCACACCTGCATCATTAAATTGTGCTGCGATACTTCCAATAATGGGCAATTCTTCATCTTTTGCAGTCCATAAAGCATGACTTCTTTTATATTGCTTACGCACATCATTGAGTGCATCTAATGCACCCGCCTTATCAAATTTATTAATGCAAATAAGATCTGCATAATCGAGCATATTTATTTTCTCTAACTGAGATGCCGCGCCATACTCGGGCGTCATCACATATAAACTCAAATCACAAAAATCGAGTATGGAGGCATCGCTTTGTCCAACCCCAGCCGATTCCAAAATAATAAAATCGTACCCGGCTTGTTTACATATATCAATCGCTTCTTGTACATGTGCACTTAATGCGGTATTGTCTTCTCTTGTTGCTAAACTACGCATATAAGCTCTAGGATGCGCTATTGCATTCATTCTTATACGATCACCTAATAAAGCCCCCCCTGTTTTTTTCTTAGAAGGATCTACAGAAATAACAGCAATTGTTTTGCTTGTATAACGCTGTAAAAAACGTCGCACAATTTCATCTGTTACCGAACTCTTACCCGCACCACCCGTACCCGTGATCCCCAATACCGGCGCTCCAATCAACCCATTTTTACTATCCACTGTCCACTGTCCACTATCTACTGTCCTTCCTCCATTCTCCGCATTTGTAATTTTTCTGGCAATTGCGCGCACATCTTTTACTTCACCTAATGTCATGGGCGCTTTATACTCGCCTGCTCCATTCAATGTAAAATCACATTGCTTAATTACGTCTTCTATCATTCCTTCTAAACCCATTTGCCTGCCATCATCGGGGCTATAGATTCGGGTAATTCCATATTGATGCAATTCTCTAATTTCTTCTGGAAGAATAGTTCCGCCACCGCCACCGAAAATTTTAATATGCGAACAACCATTTTGATCGAGGAGATCTTTCATGTATTTGAAGAATTCTACATGTCCGCCCTGGTAGCTAGTTATGGCAATTCCCTGTGCATCTTCTTCAATGGCGCATTCAACTATTTCTGCTACACTCCGGTTATGCCCTAAGTGAATAATTTCTGCACCTTTCGATTGAAGAATTCTTCGCATGATATTAATGGCAGCATCATGCCCGTCGAACAAACTGGCAGCTGTTACTATCCTAACTTTATTCTGTAGCTGGTATGGCATAACAATAATTTGTAAAGAGTGCAAAAATACTATTTTTCGACCGGAGGTGAACAGTTGTTAGTTTTTCCTGTCATATCTTTCTATTATGCGATTTTCAGTATCAATCAATAACCAGCAAGCACATCCAATCATTCAACTAAAAGACAAGGAAACTGGTTGTATAGCGCATATATATGCTTTCGGAGGATTACTGAACAGTTTTAGTATTCCTTTTAAAAATAAATCACATAATTGCATTGCAGGTTATAGCTCTGTAGCCGATGCCAGAAAAAATATAGCCAATAGTTTTGCTAGCGCAAAACTGAGCCCGTTTGTATGTAGAATGCGAAATGGTGTTTATGAATGGGACCAAAAAAAATATAAAGTACATAAGCATTACTTAGGCGCCCATGCTATTCATGGTTTAATTTATGATTTGGTATATAACCTAAAATATCAAACTGCAACAGCAGATTTTGCGGAGATTATTTTAGAAAAAAAATATACGGCTGCTGATCAAGGATATCCATTTCCCTATACTATCCAATTATGTTGGCGGCTTGAAGTCAATAATCGATTATCTGTAATTACAAAAGTGTACCATGAAAATAAAACAGCTATCCCCTACGCAGATGGCTGGCACCCTTATTTTAGTTTAGGGGGTAAAGTAGATGAATATACACTTCAATGTAATGCATCTGAGATAGTAGATTTTGATGAAGCATTATTACCAACCGGCGCGTTAAAAAAAGATAATAGATTTCTGAAAGGCTTACTATTAAAAGATATTAGCCTTGACAACTCATTTGTACTAGATCCGAAAGAATCGAGTAAAGCAATTTTATCTAATCAATATCTATCACTTGTAATTGAGCCCAGTGCCGCCTATCCAATACTTCAGGTTTATACCCCTACCCATCGCAACAGTATTGCTATCGAAAATTTAAGTGGCGCACCCGATAATTTCAATAACCAAATTGGATTATTGGTATTGGAACCTAATAAAGAATATAATTTCACCACCTCGTATCAATTAACTAATCTTAACTAACCCATTAAAGGTCGGCTATATAGTTTCAACAGCAATCATACTGATTTCTACATTTACATTACGTGGCAGTGTTTTTACTGCAACCGTTTCACGTGCGGGTGCTATCAATCCTTCAAAATAAGCCCCATATACTTCATTTACAGCGGCAAAGAGCGACATATCACTCAAAAAAATACTTGTTTTAACGATATGCGCAAACCCAATACCCGCCTCTGCTAGAATAGCTTCTAGATTCTTCATAACCTGTGTGGTTTCCTCTTGAATAGAACCCATTTTCAATTCTCCGCTAATAGGGTCGAAAGCAACTTGTCCGCTTACGAAAATCATCCCATTTGCTTTAATTGCTTGATTATAAGGGCCAATTGGAGCAGGCGCTTTATCTGTTTTAATCATCTGTTTTGCCATATAAATAATTGAGAATGGCAAGTTGCTGTATTTTAATGAACTTGCCAACCTAATTTTATTGCATGGAGCAAATTGTAATTCATTGTTCAAAAGAAAAAGAGCCT
>JBDKJW010000102.1:0-8163 GCA_039796395.1 Bacteroidota bacterium | reverse complement strand
GTAGTTACATGCAGTTCTGCAATTTGTAGTGTAAACAACTCTTTTAATTTTTCCGTTTCATCTTTAGATAATACAGATTCATTACTCTCTTGCTTATCAATTAAATTATCAACGATATCTGCATCTACACGAACAAATGTTACATTTTCCCACTTCATTTCCATGGTATTGATAAATGCAGCATCTACCAATGTTTCCATTTTAACTACTTGGTAATTCTTCGCCTTACAAGCTTGTACATAAGCATCTTGCTGCACTGGATTGGTAGTGTACAGAATTACATGCTTACCATCTTTATTCTTCTGCAAAGTTTCAGTAGCCATTTTATACTCTTCTAATGTATGGAATTTACCATCCACATCTTCCATCACTAAAAACTTATTAGCTTTCTCTAAAAACTTGTCATCGGTCATCATTCCATACTTCACAAATAATCCTAAGCTCTCCCACTTCTCTTCAAATGCAGTACGTTCCGTTTTGAATATCTCTTCTAACTTATCTGCTACCTTCTTGGTGATATGTGCATTGATCTTTTTTACATTCGGATCGCCCTGTAAGTAACTACGGCTAACGTTCAACGGAATATCCGGACTATCAATTACGCCATGCAACAACATTAAAAATTCAGGAACAATATCTTTCACCTCGTCGGTTACAAATACCTGGTTACAGTATAGTTGAATTTTATCTTTCTGAATTTCATAGCTCTGTTTAATCTTAGGGAAGTATAAAACACCGGTAAGATTAAATGGATAGTCAACATTCAAATGAATCCAAAACAAGGGTGTTTCACCAAAAGGATATAACTCTCGATAAAATTTCTCGTAATCTTCTTTACTTAACTCACTTGGCTTTTTAACCCAAATCGGATTGGTGTTATTTACCGACTTTTCTTCTTCTTCCTCTTTTTTCTTCTCTGCAGCTACATCGGTAAAATAAATGGGAATAGGTAAAAACTTACAGAACTTTTCTAAGATGCCCTTCAATTTTCCTGTTTCTAAAAATTCTTGGCTTTCCTCATTTACGTGCAGAATAATTTTCGTACCCCTGGTTTTTTTCTCTACTTCATATAATTCAAATTCTGGGCTACCATCGCAACTCCAATAAACTGTAGCAGCATCATCATTAAAACTCTGTGTAAGCACTTCAACTTTAGCAGCCACCATAAAGGCACTGTAGAAACCTAATCCAAAATGACCAATAATGCTTGCATCCTTATATTTTGTTAAGAACTCTTCTGCACCACTAAAAGCAACTTGGTTAAGGTATTTATCTACTTCTTCTTTCGTCATACCCACGCCACGATCTTCAATAGTGATGGTTTTTTCCTTGGCATCCAAGGTTACATCAATACGTAAGTCGCCCAATTCTCCCTTAGCCTCTCCAATAGACGATAAGGTTTTGAGCTTTTGGGTGGCATCTGTTGCATTACTTACCAACTCACGAAGAAAAATTTCGTGGTCGCTGTAAAGGAATTTTTTAATAATCGGAAAAATATTCTCCGTTTGAACGCGTATCTGTCCTTTTTGCATACAATCTAATTTCCCGCTATCAAGCAAAGAAAATACCATTCAATCCTAAAGTGACAGGTTGACGGCAAATAGCCATAAATAGACGTTTTAATAAAAAAAATGACAGTAAAATCCTATTGCATAATGGGAATATAGAAGTTAGCTGCATTGTAACCGGCTCCGCCAAAATGAACTTCCAAAGGGGCCGAAAACTCGCCGATAGTACGCCACGCCTTATCAATATTGTTATACCCTTGCTGTTGAAGCATTTGGATAATTTGTGATTTCAACCCTTCCATTTCATTGGTTGGACTATTAAAACGAATAAATCTGATATCGGTAGTTCTGGAAGGGAATTGACGCATAAATTCTTCTAATTCCATACGTGTAAACGTACGGATAGATGAATAAGGGTTTTTAGATACTGTTGGCAAAGCAGTAGTTTTTTCTACTTGTATACCCTCTTTATAGGTAGCTACCCGCCCCTTATTTATTGTTGACTTTACAATCGGTGCTGATTCTTGTTCAATAGCCTGTGCTTGTTTTACTTGCTTTATTTTTTTGGTTGAAGTTTTAGCAGTACTGCCGGCAACCGCTTTTTTTTCTACTGAAATAGATGTGGAATCTGGGAGGGCGTTAGTAATTGTTGCCGCAACAGTGGGCTGAGGCCTGATTTCAATGGGCACATATTGTGGCACTGAGGTACTTGGTACCGCTTGCGGGGAATTAGCAACAGTAGCACCAGTATTCGGTTGCCAAATGATTGTTGGAGGAAAAAAACTGAACAGCGAACGCAATAATGCCGCAGTGATCAATAGCGCCAAAATGGCTCCGAAAGTCCACTTCATTCCATTTAAAAAGCTATTATTTTCTGTTGCACCCGTTGCCATATTAAAAATTGGGAAAGCAAAATACTAAAACCACCAAGTAATTGTTTGTAGTAAATATTCTTAATTACCTACAATTTTCACCTCATCAAGCTGAAAACGGGTTGTTTTTTTGAATAATGGGTCTACTATATCGGCTCCCTCATATTTAAAAGCAATATATATTTTACCAGCATACCCATTTAGTAAGATGGGTCCAGAGCTCGTCCATTTAGTAGCTACCAAACTCGTTGAACCCTTTGCTATATTGGCTTTTAGTAGGGTCCACTTGGCTTTCCACGGACTATTACCCCCATCATAGTTAGTAGATATATATACTTGTAAAGTAGCCCCATTATCATACCCGTCTTTAGTAAGAAAACTCAGTTGCTCATTACTGGTAGCACTAAGGTTTATAGGGGGTAGTATTAACCAAGAATTCACTACAGGTTGGTAGGTGGCAAAAGCGGTAATTTCTGCGTATCGGTTGGCATTAAGCCATTTACCTTCAAAAATAGTAGTTCCAGTTTCCGAAATATTTCTCCAGCTGTTTATTTGTAAACCCATATTTACTGGTATCGTTTCAAAATCTTCGTAAAAAATCAATCTTGTTCCCGAGCATCTTAGTTCTTGCATTTTTATATCTGATGTATCTCTTATTTGCACTTGTTTTTGCGAACCAAAAACAGTGTATATACCCCTAATAGTTCCATTGCCTCTAGGTGTTTTAATTGCCGCAAAATTGGCGAAACCACTCGTTCTTAAATAAATAGTTCCAATACCACATAGCCTAAGTGAATGACTTACTGTTTCTTTATTAATAGCATCTGCAAAAGATTTAGCAGTATCGGAAGGGGCGAATTCAACAGAATCAATTTGTATTAATCTACTTTGTAGTGAATCTTTTAATTGATCAAATCTTACAACCAAAGGGGCAGGTGACAATTCCATATTACCTTTTAGAATATATCTGGAGAATAAGGGTACTGGTAATGGCAGTAAATCTACATACTGAGGATTGCTTATATCAATACCTGCACCTAACTGAAGCATACCTCCATACTCACTTAACCATAACCCATTTAATCTGATAAAAACTCTTTGATTCATAGGAAAATCAGCTGCCAGTCCAAAACCATCTAGCTTAATGGTTATGCCGCCGGTGCTATCTTGGATAATAATGGACTTATAAAAATTATTCGACGCATCATTGGCTATAACAATACCTGTGATTACATCATCTCCTAACCATTTTTCAAACCCACCGGGTATATGAGCTTCCCGCATTTGCTTGATACTGATAGTAGCTTTTGTACTTGTACCATTGTAAGCGGGTGGTGGGTCAAATTTTTTTGAGCAAGCAAAAGCAAAAAAAAGAATAGTGAAACTATATTTCATTAATTAAAAATTTATACGGGTAGTAAGTGAATAAGTGATGCCCGGCGATAAGAAATATTTAGTAGGGAATTTGTTATTACCAGTTGCTGTAACACCTAATCGAAGCTGCTCATAACCACCTGAGTAAAAAATATTATTAAAACAATTATTGATACTTAAAAAAAATAGGATCGTGCTATTGCTAGATTTTTTATTAAGATAAAAACTTGTTCCTATAAAAGCATCTGCATACATAATATTAGGCAGCTTTTCTTGTGGAAAAATCCAATCGGTATTGGCTTGTGTTTGAAAAATGCCAGCACTATAGGATCTTCTCAGCGGATTAACATCAAGCCAATAATCACGCAAATGATTAATTGCAAAATTTGCCCACCATTTTCCTGGTTTATAGGATAAGCCTATTGTATAGGCTTGCTGTGGTGTTCCAGATACTTTGAAATTTTTTATAAAAATATCTCCTTTTTCACCCGCACTTGTTTCATTGTCGATATAAGTGGCGAATTGTTGCGCTTGTGTATATTTATAATTCCCTAATAATGCAACCGCCTCCACACTTATAGATGGTGTAACTGAATAACTCAACGAAGCTTCTATACCCAAGTGTAACTGATTAATTCCACTTATTGCATAACTAACTAAACTCTTATACTCGTCGTGATAAAAAGAAAGTAACTCAATGCCATTTCTTTTTTGAAAGCCGTATGCATTCAACCTATATTTTGCTTTACTCCCATTATACATCCATCCTGCTTCTAGTTGAAAAAAATGTTCGTTTTGTATAGCAGGATGAAGAAGTTGATTAATTCTGGCAGATACAAAAACATGCTGTACGAGTGGAGGCCTATTGAATACAAGTACACGTGAAAAAAAATATTGCCGCCCACTTTGTTTATAAGTAATCCCTGCTTTAAAGCCAGTGGTGGAAAATGAGATGGGTTGAGCTTCTCCAAAGGAATTACCTGGAAATAGGCCATTTCGCATATATCCAACTCGTTGATAGTTTGTAAAACTTACCATAGCACCAATATCTATATCCAATTGCTGCTTTCTAGTAATCCAGCTTGTATAACCAACTAGTTCCTTTAGTTGAAGTGCATAACTATAGCCTACTATGTTCCCCTGATAAAGTATGCCATCTGGGTTATTCAAATCATTTTGTATGCTTGTACTATTGGGTATATTACTGCTACCGAATTGATTCCAGTTTACATAATAATCAGCTCCCAATAAGTCATGTACTGTTTTAAAAAAATGATTATTTTCTACTGAAAAATCAACCCCTATTTTCCAACTATCTGATGCCGTTATTTGTTGTTGTAAATTAGCAGCTAAACTAATTTGCTTAGTGTTTCTATTTCTTAATTCAATAATATAAGTAGCCCTATTTCCTGTAACTGAATTGATTGTTTGTAGATTATTTCTATTAATATCATATAAACGATGCCAATTAATTTGAAGTATAGCAGGATTCTCAGCTAATTGTTGTTGTACTTGTAATTGCAATAATGAGTCTTGTTGATAAGAAGGCAAGTATCGATAATAATCCGAACGTGGGTCGGGTGCATTATACCAATCGAACCCTGTTGTATATTGTAAGCCAGATGAATACATCAATGCACCATTAATGATGGTATTTTCATTGGGTGATATAGTAGTCGATACTATTATTTTAGGTTGATGGCTATAAAAAACGCTTGCATTTCTTTTTCTTCCATCTTGATAGCCCCAATAAGGGTTTGTTTTTCTTCCTCCGATGAGCCTATACTCATTTGTTGTTGCAGGGGTTGTATTTCTCGTTAAAGAGGCACCGATAAATAATACATTTATTGAGCCAACACTAAACTTTTTTTGAATGGAAACTAAGTAACTGAGACTATTCAAAAAACCTCCATTAAGCAATTGCTCTCCCCCTTTTCTGCCTGAAAATTCCATAGCTAATGCCAGTCCCTTTTTATTAAAGCTACTTGCTCTTGTAAATGCTATTCGATTTCCATAAGCACGATTACCGTTTGCAACTGTAATTGATCTTTGTGAACGAATTGAAGTTGCCGCCAGCTGCAAATCATTGTTCATACCGATACTACCAAAATTTAACTCGCCAACACCAGTAAAAACGGTTTGATTACTCATCGATTCATTCAAACCACCCCAATGATTCCAAGGAATCTGTTGGTCGTATAAACGATTCATTTTAATACCGTTCATCCGAACTGAAAAAGATCTGGCATCTAGGCCTCGATAACTAAACCGAGCAGCAGCGAAACGAAAACTAATCGCGTTATTTAATAGTTCTTTAGCAGCATGTAAGGGCGGCGGTACAAAGCCTGAAGTGCCCTTTGGTTCACCATCTTCACCAAATAACACTTCTATATCATTGGGTTCTGCAAGTATAGTTTTAAGTAATGAATCTTTTTTTTGGGCAGATACAAAAAACATGATAAAGCTCCCGCAAATAAGTAGAAAGGAATGCATTCAAAATCTGTTGCGGGGTACAAACGATACAAATGTATGTATACAACAATGCTCAAAAACCACTTGCGGTAAATACATGCAAAATACCGTGAAAACAATTTATCATTTGCGGCGAATACTTAACAACGATTATTATAACATGAATAACTTCGTGTATGAAGAAAATATTTGTTTTCACGTCAATATTTCTATTTCATTATTCATTTTGCCAAACTACTATTATCGCGTTTTACAACTTAGAAAATTTATACGATACAGTAGACAATACGATGGTAAATGATGATGAATTTACACCTACTGGTGCAAAAAAATATGGTACTACTATTTATCAGGATAAGCTCTTTCACTTAGCAACTGTATTAAGTAGTATGGGCACAAAATATGATCCTTTGGGTGCTTCCATCATTGGAGTAGCAGAAATTGAAAATGATACCGTTTTAACCGATTTGAAAAACCATTTTTTATTAAGAGAAAAGAATTATCGTTTTGTACATTTCAATTCGCGCGATTTACGTGGTGTAGATGTTGCACTTTTTTATCGAGCCAGTAAGTTTAAACCTCTATACAGCACAAAATTAGAAGTGGTTTTACCTAACGGTGCCAAGCAAGCCTCTTTTACAAGAGATATTTTGTATGTGAAGGGTTTACTATTAAAAGATACGGTACATATTTTTGTAAATCATTGGCCCAGTAGGCGGGGTGGAGAAGAAAGAAGTGCGCCAGCCCGAGAATCCGCAGCGGCCGTTTGTAGAAAAACAATCGATAGTATTCAATCAATTACCGCCCATGCTGCCATTATAGTTATGGGCGACTTGAACGATAACCCATCTGATAAAAGTATTGTGCAAACACTTAAAAGCTCAGGTAACAAAAATGCATTGAAGCCTGATGAGCTATACAATCCATGGGTGGCTTTTATGGATCGTGGTATAGGCACTTTAGCCCATAATGATGCTTGGGGTTTATTCGACCAAATTTTAGTATCGAAATCTTTTTTAGATACTAGCAACCATAGTTGGAAATTTGAAGATGCATTGATTTTCTATCGCCCTTACTTAACGGAAGTAAATGGCAAATATCGTGGCTACCCTAAGCGTACTTGGGATGGAAATATCTACCAAGGGGGCTTTAGCGACCATTTTCCTACTTATATTATAATAAAAAAATAATTTTATGAATAGAATTTAATTGAAGCTAGCACTAGAATGAAAATTTTTGACGAAGCCTATAATTGACATTTGAATTATTATTTTTTGCAGGAATCCATTTAGGGCTTTTATACAAGGTTTTAACCGTCTCTAAATCAAATTTCCAGTTTAACGACTTTAAAATAATAATATCATCTAAGTTACCATTTTCATTCACCCTAAAATCTAATTCAACAAACGACTCACCTAATCTTGTTTGGTATTGTCCCCTAATTCTATCTGGATTGAATGTTTTACTTAAAAACGATGACCAATCACTATCGTCTTTACCAAACTTGGGGGGCATAAAATTCTCGAACGTCATGTTATTTCTAGAAATTAAAAAGAATATTGTACTCTTGCCGTATTGAGAATTAGTATCGATAAGCCCATTTTTATATGAGCAAATACTATCTAGTTTACCTTGTTCGTTATACCAAATATACTTTCCGTGCTGTATAGTTAATTTTGCATCTTTATAAGTTTCAATTCGTTGTAACGGCCCATCCATCAAATAAAAAAGGCACACATGCTCCGTATCTGATCTATCCTGCGTAATCATCAAAAACATGGCCTTACTAGAAATCGTTGTTGGATCTCCATCTTTTGTAAATAAGTAAAATTTCTCTTTTTTACTTTGTGAAAAACATATAACAGGAAATAAGAATATGTATATAAAGATTTTGAGCATATGATAGTAGATTTTTGAATAATAAAGCTACTAATAAA
>JBDKJW010000101.1:0-8212 GCA_039796395.1 Bacteroidota bacterium | reverse complement strand
TTACCATAAAAAATATAATTATTGATTTGATTATAAAACGCGTTTACACTCCAGCTTATATGTTTTGTATTCCACTCAAAGCCGCCATCAAACTGAATTGAATTTTCCGTGTTCAAATTACGATCTCCATATTCATACCGATTCGTTCCTTCATGTGCACCATTACTGGCCAATTCAGAAACAGATGGCGCTCGATACCCTCTCGACATATTTGCTTTCACTATAAAACTTGAATGAACAGGATAACTGAGCCCTAAACTTCCGCTAAAGTCACTAAAGTTTTTACTGAATGATGTAAATTTAGTTGTACCTGATACATCTACAAATCCTTTACTATCAAGTGTTCTATTATCTACCCTTAACCCCCCACTGAGGGTTATTTGATTAGCAAATGTTTTCCTGGTATACATAAATGCCCCAACATCAAATTGATTGTATTCAGGTATAATTACTTCTTCGCCTTTATTTTTATTCTCCTGATACATGCCATTCATTCCGAATGATGTTTTCCATCCCTTCTGTTCAGCTAAGTGATACTGAACATTGTAATTCATTGTTTGTAAATCAAAATATAAATCAGGTTCAGGTAAGGTAGGATTCCCAAACTCTCTTCTTTGATTACGTTGATAACCAATATTAATACCCAATCTATCTTTCCCAACCGCGATATTATTATCCGTTGCAATTTTAAGATGTTGGATATGCTGATACGGTACAGTTATCACTTTAGCATTAAGTTCTTCATCCGTAGCAATTCGTTCAAGTGCCGTTGCTGGATAAATTAGAAATTTACCTGTAGCAGAATCGCGAGCCCCTTCTATCAATCCTAATTGCTGATTAAAATGACTCACTAATACATGACTATAGCCCCAAGATTTATTGATACCAACATATCCACCCATATTCAATTCTCTAAACCTGCTATTCAACACCTTTCCATCATTTGCATTTTGATAATCGCCCGCATTTTTTGATGTTCCGTAAACATTCCAATTAAATCCACTTTTTAAATGCCCAGCTATATTCCCATTTATCGCCAACAAACTATTGTTATTGATGTAATGAGTATTCAGATTAGCTTTTACAACTCCTCTTTCAACGGGTGTGTTTGTAATTAAATGTACTACGCCACCCATACCATCACTACCATATAATAATGAGGCTGGGCCTTTCAACACTTCCACGCGTTGGATACTATTTTCATCTACTTCAATACCATGTTCATCTCCCCATTGCTGTCCCTCTTGTCGAATGCCATCATGTATGGTAATAATCCTATTGTAGCCAAGTCCGCGAATTATTGGTTTTGAAATAGCCGGACCCGTACTCAACGCATTTACGCCAGGTACAATACGGGCTATAGCATCAATGATATTGGTTGAAGTATGTTGCGCTAAATCGGTTTGTTTGAGAATACTTATAGGTTGCGCCGCTTGCCTAGTTTTGATGGCTGATGCTACGCCTGTTACTGTTACAGCATCGTTTTCAACAATAAATTCTTTAAGTATAAAATCTTTTTTGGTTTGTCCATGAATATTGATGGTTTCTGAAATAGTACCGTAACCAACAAATGAAATTTCAATTAAATAACGCCCATTAGGCAATTCTGCTGTTTTATAATTACCACCTACAGCTGTTACAGTTCCTTGCTTTACTTCATAAATATGGATAGATGCTCCTTCCAAAGATTTTCCGGAAGCATCTTTTACTGTACCTTCTAAGTACCCTCGCCCAGGTGCTCCGGCTAATACATTACTTACCAATAGTGCGCTAAAAAACAAACATGCAAAAAACAGCTTTTTCATAAACCTATATTTGCTACTACGTTGCAAATATATAAAACTGTTTGATTTTTACATCATTGTTGCAAAAAATTATCTTTACCTCACTTTTATCATGGGCCGCACTTGCTGTATTGCTAAATTCTGCAAGCGCACATAGTAAACACCAGTTGGTAGATTACCCCCATTAAAACTTACCGTATAAGTACCTGCAGTATATTCTTTATCTACTAAATTGGTTATCACTCTTCCGGTAGTATCAATAATTTGAATGAGTGTATGTCCACCATTGGTTTTAAACGTGATAACAGTACTACTCGTAAACGGATTTGGATAATTATGAACCAATGTTTCACCAGAAAGATTTACCGCTTTTCTACAAGCTGCCGCATTTACCAATGGTAAGGTTTGGAAATTTTTGAGCATTACCTGCTGCAAATCAGCATCATCAACACATAACCAATTCGCTAATAAAGTGGCATAGATACTTCGGAAATCATACTGAAAGGGAATATTTTCATTCACTGCCACTGAGGCACCAAACGAGGGTGTATCACCCAATACATTACCGATAACATGCTTGCCAAAAACAAATAATGGGGCTGCAGAACCATGATCGGTACCTGTACTGGCATTGCTTTTTATTCTTCTCCCAAACTCAGAAAAAGTAACACCTACAACCCTGTCTTCAATCGCTAAAAATTTTAAATCATCCTGAAAAGCTTTGATTGCGTCACTCACTCTTCCTAATAAAGTAGCATGTGTACCTGTTGTTGTATCGGTACTATTTACTTGTGAAGCATGTGTATCAAAGCCGCCAAAACTTACCATATACACACGTGTTTGCAATCCACCTTTAATTAATCGGGCAACAATCTTTAATTGATCGGCTAATGAATTATTAGTTGGATAGGTAACTTGCTGAGGTACTTTAGTAGCTGCATCTTTAATTACCGCTGCATACTGCTGTGTTTGTTGTGCTACCAATCTTACAAAACTCAACTCTTTACCTGCCGGTGTTGCTGGCGCAGGGTCTTGAACACCATTCAATAAATTATAGAAATTAGACGTATTACTAATACTCATACCCATGCTTACAGCAGGGCCTTGTAGGGTTAGCGATGTGGATGAACCAATTTGTATAGCCAACGGATCGCGCATGCTAGCATTGGGATAGCCATTCGGGAAATTAGGATATTCATAATTCAAATACCTACCAGCCCATCCACTATTTACCACATCAGTACTATCACTTCCACTCATCCAAATATCAGTGGCCCTAAAATGCGAGAAACTAGGTTGCGGATAACCGGCCGACTGTACGATATTTAGTTTGCCTTCATTATACATTGTTTGTAAACCCGTCATGGCTGGGTGTAACCCAGCCTTTTGAATACCTGTAAGCGCTAGCACTTTATTTTCAGGAATATAAATATTAGGGCGTGCATTGGCGTAGTTACTAAAATTAGCTAAGGGTACCACCATGTTCAATCCATCATTACCACCATTTAATTGAATAATTACTAATACGTGATCCGTATTCGTAGCAGGCATTAACATCGATTGCGCCCATGGCGACTCTATACCAAATGCTTTGAATGATAACCCACCTACTAAAGAAGGCAACATTATACCCACCGGCATCGTATTTCTTAAAAATTCTCTTCTTTTCATAGATTTATTTTTAAGCGAGTTGATACTCGGCTAGGTTCATTAAATATTTGATTAAATCGCGCAATTTATTTCTAACGGTAGTTGCATTAGCCGTATTCGTAGGTGTGCTAATAAATAAATTCCATGCGTCTGTCCAATAAATGTCATTCGTTTGACCACTTAATAATATATCTCTCTTCAGTTGTGCTTTTGAAGAAGCAGATAAATCTAATCGAAATAATGCGGCCACCAAATCATCAATCAATATATTCGGGTTTGAAGGGTTACTCAATGTTTTCGCATATTCTGCACTATCAATTTGTATTTTCTTCCCATTAAATGTATATCCGCTAACGATTAAGGTATCTGTAAACTGATTGCGTTTAGGAAGCGTATCACTATTCACCCATATCTGGTAAAACTGAGGTTCTTGGTAATAAGCTTTCCATCCACTTACATCGGGTGGGTCGCCAATATTTTGTTGCATATTACTCACCCAATTCACTAAATAATTATAGAATCCATAATTTGTAATGTAGTCGCTAGCTGGTTGAAACTGTACATTAAATTCTCTACATAAGCCCACTACTAAATCTACAGGTGATTTTATTTGACAGCCTCTTGATTGTATATCGAAGAAATGTTCACTTTTTAAAAGTGCAGACAATACTGGTTTAATCTCATAGTTATTCGTTCTAAAAATATTTGCCAATGGCGTAATTACATTTGTTTCTACGGATGCATCAATATCATAATATACAAACCATCTATACAGTCTTCTACATATATACTTTGCCACTTCTTGTGTTTGGAAGATCATATTCAATAAATCATCTAGCTCTAAGTTACCTGAAGTAGCACCGGTTCTTCCCGTAATAACCGTATTATTATAGAAGGAAGAAAATGTTTTACTATTTACATCATGCCTTGTTGAATCAAAATAAGAACTCATAGTAGTAGCATTATTTCGCCAACCGGTTAAAACCCTTGCCGCAGCTCGTACATCGGCTTCTGTATATAAGGAACCCGCCCCCTTACCACAACAAAATAATTCTTGTAATTCACGTGCATAATTTTCATCGGGTGCTGCGGCTGTATTTAGTTGCCCGTTTAAGTAAACAAGCATCGCGGGATCAAGCGTAACTTGTTTAGTAAGTGTTTTAAAATTTCCCAGTGCATTTGCTCTTAGTAAGCTATGATGCTTGTACACATATTGCGCATTCGATACATCATTTGTTTCCGTTGCAAAGTGGTTATGCCAAAAAAAAGTCATTTTTTCCCGAACACTTTTATCTTGATTAATCAGTAACCCCATCCACCATTTCTTAAAAGAAGCCCTTCTTAAAGAAGCTACCGTACCATCTGTATTGGGGTCGTTCACCCATGTTGTACCCACCGCAATATTATTATCTGGTGTAGTAGCCGTTGCAGAAACTGTATATTCTTTAACGGGCGGATCAGGCAATGGGGCTGTTGGATTCAATAATTCATCTACAACTTGGGTAACTGTTTTACCACTGAAATAGGCAATATCCGATTGCGAAACACCAAATAAAGTTCTTTCTAATAAATGCGTGAGTTCTGTTATTGTGAACCCCCCAGTATACAAGTTTATACCAGAAGAAGGTGGGGGAGTTAGGGAATTGGACCTGACCATAGGGCAAAATGTTAAAGAAAAGATAAGGAAAGCTCCGCAGATGCAGCCTTAAGGATCAATTAATTTTATGCCCAAAAACCGCAAAAACATGCAGCGCATCAGGTTAAAATATGTCCTATATTTAGGGTAAATAAAAACCCTTCATGACCGAGCAGGCAATTTTAGCAGGCTGTTTGCATAACGACCCCGTTTCGCAACGTGAGCTATACAACCGTTACAGCCCAAAAATGCTGAGCGTTTGTTATCGCTTCAGCCAAAGTCGTGAAGATGCAGAAGATATGCTGCAAGAAGGTTTTATCAAAATATTCACCCAAATACATACTTTCCAAAATAGAGGTGCCTTCGAAGGTTGGGTTCGCCGAATCATCGTTCATACCTGTATAAACTTCCTGAAGAAAAACAAGAAGTTTAATGAAAGTGTAGATCTTGCCCATGCTGGTTATTTAGAGGTGAAGGAAGAAACAATGCCTTCTATTATGCAAGCCAGGCAGATCATTGAGTGTATAAGGTTATTACCACTAGGCTACAAAACAGTATTAAACCTGTATGCCATTGAAGGATATAGCCATAAAGAAATTGGTCAGATGCTAGATATTGAGGAGAGTACGAGCAGAAGCCAATATACCAGAGCAAAAGCAATGCTCGAAAATATATTGGTGAAGAAAAGAATTATTGAACAACCGAAAGAAGAATTTAACCTAGTGGCTTTATTAAAGAAGTAACGGGTACAGTATATGGATTATAAGGATTACCAAGACGACTCATTTGAGCAGTTTCTGCAAGAAGAGGTAAATACACATCGTATGTACCCCGCAGATGATGTTTGGAAAAACATCCGAACGGAGCTGCATGGTAACCGCACTTGGCCCGCCCTTACCGTAATTGCTTTACTGATTATTACAAGCCTTACTTTTTCTACAATATTAATGACCAATACAAAAGAGTTTAGGTTAGAAAAAGAAAATGCAGCCGTGGCTGCCGCCAAAGAAATGGCTGCAATTAATAGTAAAGTTGAAGCTGGTAATACCCCTGATTATTTTATCGGTGTTGAACCCCATAGAATTACTGCAGCAACTATTTCTCAAATTGAAGAAAATAGCTATGCCAATTTTAACGAAGCTCCTCATACTAAAATAGTAACACCTGAAGCCACCATTCAAACCTCTTCAGCCGCTATTGATGTGAATACTATTCAATCCATTACCGTTACAGCGGCAACCCATGCTGGCTTACACTTAAAAGAAGAATTGATTAAAGCAGAAGAACCTAAAGAAACAATTGCATTTACGGGATTAACAAAAGAAGCCACAAAAACAGTAAACCAAACTAATCCAATTATTGCGATTGAAGAAATAGACAAATCAGAATTTTCAAAAAGAAAATTATTTGCTTGGAATAAAGTAGCTAAACTCGGATTCCAGTTTTATATCACACCATCACAGAGTTATCGGGTGCTTTCAGACGCTACAGTGAAGGAAATTATCCAACCATCAAGCTTGGCACCTTCTGCCGCACAAACAGGTCCTCTTGGTCTGGATTATAGAGCTGGGGTAAACGACATTGTTCGTCACCGCCCAGCAGTAGGGTTAGAGTTTGGCGTTGCCGCATTGTATAAAATCAATCATCGTTTACAGCTGAAAACAGGTGTTCAGATGAATTTTCGTCAGTATACTGTTGAAACTTTTAGAACTAGAAATAGTGACGTGGCTACCATAAGCTTAGTAAATGGACGAGGTATTGAAAACATCAATCTTCCATCCAATTTTAGTAATAGTGCGGGTTATAAAACAGAAGAAATTGCCAATAAAATATATGAAGTAGCTGTTCCAATTGGTATTCAATGGCAAATTTGGGGGCATCACAAATTCGGGTTAAATGCGGAAGCTTCCGTTCAACCAACATATACAATCAGTAATAACTCTTTGTTATTAAGTACCGATTTTAAAAACTATACCAATGGTAGTGCTTTTGCGCGGAAATGGAATATTAATACTAGCCTAGGTATTGCCCTCACCTTTAAAACAGGTTCAAATATTTGGCAAATTGGGCCTCAAGTTCGCTATCAACATCTTCCTACCTATACAAATCAATACCCTATTAAAGAATTCAGGCTTGACTATGGTATTCGCGTTGGTATTACCCGCCTATGGAAATAGGATTATTCGGTAAATTTGACGATGAAGTTTTTGCTAGTCCTAATTTTTACGGGTAGTTTTTTGGGCTGTATTTCTTGTAATCAGCGAAAAAAAAATACTAGATCACCGGCTGCTATCGCTCGAGATACGGCTAATTATTATCCGCTCAATTCTTTTATTGAAGAACAAAGTAGATTCGTAGATCTACGAAATCTAATGATCCTAAGAACAATTACCCAAAATGGTAAAGTAAAGAAGGATACCATTTCAAAGAATATATTCTTTACTGAGTTACTCCCATTTAAAACGCTAGCAACCGATTTTACTACCCAAAAAAAGCATTATAAGGAAACCGTTTTCCAGGATTTAGGAACTGAAAGCTATACACTTAATTACCAGAGTACTAACTCCGATTTAGCTATTCAACGTATTGATATTTTATTAAGGGCAGAAACAAATACGGTAAAACAATTATTTGCAAGACGTGTTTTTCAAAAAAGCGATAGTAGTATTACCCAACAGCTTAGTTTTTCAACTGATAAGAAAATGGAGATTAGCACAGAATATAGTATCAATAATAGCAAGCCCAATAGAGAAATTAGGTTAATAGAATGGATTAAAGAATAAAGCCGTAGATGACACAAGAAGCTTTTCAAAAAATGGCACATACCATTCCTGTTGAATCAGGTATTTATAAGTATTTCGATAAATCGAATGTGCTATTATATGTAGGTAAGGCCAAAAGTTTACGCAAAAGAGTAGGCTCCTATTTCTCTAAAACCTTTACTGGCTATAAAACACATGAACTTGTTCAACGTATTCATCGTATTGAATTTACCATTGTAGATTCTGAGCAAGATGCATTCTTACTTGAAAATTCATTGATAAAAGAATACCAGCCCCGCTTTAATATTGATTTAAAAGATGATAAAAGCTACCCCTATATCATTATTAAGAAAGAGGAATTTCCGCGCATATTTTTAACA
>JBDKJW010000100.1:0-8293 GCA_039796395.1 Bacteroidota bacterium | reverse complement strand
CATTTTTTGTAGTAGCCTATCCTCAACGTATCATTAATATACACCCTGCCCTATTGCCAAAGTATGGGGGAAAGGGCATGTATGGCATGCATGTACACAGGGCTGTAGTAGAAGCTAATGAATCCGAAACAGGTATTACCATTCATTATGTAAATGAGCATTATGATGAGGGTACGATAATTTTTCAGGCTAAGTGTATGGTTGACCTGCTGGATACAGCTGAGCAAGTGGCTCAAAAAGTGCATTTGTTGGAGCATATCCATTTTCCGAGGGTGATTGAACAAACCCTCAGCGTCTGACCATCGTCTGACGCTAACGAATCTTCTATTAATTTCCTTGATTTTAAAGCTTATTTTAGAAGTATGGCTATTCTTTTTAGAGTATTGTTGGTAATAACCGGTCTGACGCTGTGGGTTGGGTGTAAAAAAAATTATACTGAAATAGGCCCAGTTTCCACCCCTTCTTCTAGATATTTAGATGCTTTTAATTGGGTACAGTATGGCAATATGCCTTTGGTAATTAGTGTGCCGCATGGTGGTACAGTTATACCTGATTCTATTGCTGATAGAACTTGTGCTGGAATTACAACTGCCGTAGATATATTTACTATTGAGTTAGTTAAGGCTATTGACAGCGTATTTCAGAAAGATTATGGAATTAAGCCTTATTTGGTTACCACAGATTTAAGAAGAATAAAATTAGACCAGAATAGAGAATGGGCAGAAGCTACATGTAGCACGAATGCAAAAACCTATTTATGGGATAATTTTCATAATGCCATCGATACTTGCATTCAAAAAGCAGTGGCTGTTTATGCAAACTGTTTATATATCGATTTACATGGTCATGGCCATAGTACTCAGCGATTAGAACTAGGCTATTTAATTAATACCAATGGATTGCAAAATGTAGCTGGTGTAAATGCAAGTAATACATCGATTGGTAATTTACTAGCCATTTCTTCTACTAGTTTTACAAATTTACTTACAGGCTCAACTGCTTTTGGTACTTTAATGGCAGCCAAAGGATTTCCATCCGTGCCAAGTGCAACAGAACCTTCTCCCCAAACAGGTGATTTATTTTTTGATGGTGGCTACAATACATCACGCTATACCAACAGAGTTACTTATCCAAAAGTATTTGGTTGGCAGATTGAGAGTAATTATGATAAAGTAAGAGATACAAGGACTAATCGAGGATTATTTGCCAAAGCTTTTGCACAGTCGATTATGCAATTTTTTAGCAATAATACTTCGATGGATACGAAAGGTTTTGGAAGATAATTAAAATCTATACTCCATTTTTAATAAAAGAATTCTTGGTAAGAGTGTAGTTGTATTTTTTGTAACAGAAATATCCGACAAGCTTACAGTAGTAAATTCAGTTTGATTCATAAGGTTAGTTACGCTCAACCCTACACTACATTTTCCTTCAATCATTGTTCGGCTCCATTCGATATCGCTAAATACCAAAAAAGCTTTACTGACCTGCTCTTTTGGAAAGTGAAAGCCCTCATTTCTTATCTTAAGATTACCCCATTTATTTAGCTTGAAATAAAAATCAAGAAAGCTAGTATGAAAAATAAAATTTCTTCGCTGTTCTGTTTCATTTCTTGAAATAACGCGTTTTAAACCAAAGTGATGATTATAGAATCCTTTGAATACTGACTTTGCTTCAAGACCCACCGATAAAGAAGTGGTTTCAATTTTACGAATACTAGATCCGTTCACCACATTATAAAAAGTTGAGTTTGAAAGTACAGTAGTTAGCTTTAGATTGTTATTAATTTGCTTCACAAAGAGATCTGCATTAGCATTCAGGCTTTGTGCTTGTTTGTTTTCAAGCCAGATTTTTTCTGAAAAAATAATAGTCGGATCAATAATCATATTTGTTCCTAGGAAATTATGATCAATAATACCTAGGTAGAAAACATTGATAAAGAATCTATCGGCCCAATTCCCTAATGTATAAGATAACATGTTAGTGGATTGGAGGATTGATTGAACGGTATTCGATCCGCGCTGAAAGCTTCTAAACCCACTCATGCGGTAAAAAGGCTGGATATCATCAAAATTGGGCACATTATTAGAAACCCCAAAAATTCCAATGAATTTATGTTTTTTATTTAACTGATAACCTACAGTTAGTGATGGATTAACAAAACTATTCGTCCATGTATTCGTGCTATATCCGGTATTTACTTGCTTTATAAATGTTATTTCAAAAGAAGGAATAACACTTAGTGATTTCCACTTTTTATTCAAATTAATTTTCGCGAATATTTTTTGCTGATTCAACGAATAGTTGCCATTAAAATCATTTCCTGAATTATATATACTATCCTTATTATTAAAAGAAAGATCGACAAACTGTTTTGTTATCTGTGCATTAAAGCCTACATAGGTTTCTACAATAGCCGAATTAGATAGTTTATGTACATATGATAGATTACTATTTATGTCGTTTCGATATTGTTGAACTCTTTGTAAAGAATTTACTGTGGCAGGGAGATTAAAAAAACTTGTTGGCAAAAAAGGTTGATTAGTATATTGTATTGGTAAATCTTGCTTAGCTTCTGCGAAAGAAATTTGTAAAAATTTTGTTTCGCTAATTCTTTTAGTCAAAGTGGCTTTGTATGAAAGATGGTGATGGTTTACCCTGTTTTGTTCGAGTAAAGGTTTAGTATTAAAGTATGTTATGGCATTTTCTTTATTGAGAATGCCTAACCAATATATATCTGCACTAAAAGATGTACTGCTATCGATTTCTGTTTGCCAATTTAGCTTTCCTAAATAGGTAACTGGCATCCTATGTATTAAATACGATTCATTATTTATGAATGCTGTGTCTTTTAAAAGTACCGACTCTTGCAATGCTTGATTTGTTTCTATTTTATCCGACAATCGATTAATACCAATCCGTAGTTTTGTATTGGCAAACGGCCGTAGTATAATGTTAGCTGAGTTCAGCAACATGCGATTAAAGGAATATTTTTTTGTTGGCAATCCGTTTGATTGTGGCATGAATGATACCGTAGGATATAAAAAATTATTTCGTTCATTTTCGTTATCTATATCCTCGCTCACACCCCCCATTTGATCCACCAGCGATATATCTATGTTTTGTCCAACAGAATTACTAGCACCCAATATATAGTACTTACTCTTTTTCTTAAAATTCATTAGGTTAACCCTACCTGCGTAATATTCAGGATTTACGGGACTAGCATTTACATCAACATTTCCAAACCACTTGTGTTTGGCATCATCCGTTAACCTAAGATTCAGTGCAATTTTATCAGATTCTTTAAGTCCTTTCCGTAGGCGCTGTGCTTCATAGCGTTGAATAATTTCAACTTTATCTACTACACCAGGTGGCATATTTTTGGAGAGCAGTTTATAGCCCTTATCAAAGAAATCGTCTCCCTCCACCATTATTTTTTCAATTTCTTTCCCATTCACCCGAATTACACCATCACTAGCTATATCTAATCCGGGCATTTTCTTTAGTAGGTCTTCTAAGACTGTTTCGGATCCATCACTAAAAAATTTAGATTTAATGCTGATGGTATCGCCTTTGTCGACAATTGCTTTTTCAGCATGTACAACTACTTCATTCAATAACCGCGTCGCTGATTTTAAAATAATATTTCGCTTTATTTCTGAATTATCATCAAATGAAAACTCCAAGAATGAGTCTGCATAACCAACGGCCGATATTTTAATCCTAATCTCTTTTTGTTGATCACTTATTTTTAGGGTAAACTTACCATCAATATCACCGATTACGAATTTCCTAATTTGATTGCTAGAGTCGGATAATAGGGTAATACTTGGGAATGATATTTTTTTGTATTGTTCACTAAAACATTGCCCACTAACTTGTTTTTGAGCAATAGCAAGCAACGGCACAAAAAAGTAAAATAAAAAAAACGAAAATCGCATAACTTTTAATCTAGCTCAATCTGCTTTACATTTTTTACTTTCACTTCTACTGTGAATTCACGCCCAAGCTTCGATAAGAGTGCTTTACTGATATCATCTGCCAATGAAGATTGTTTCTTTTTAAAATCCAACCTTGATATTAGTAGTCCTTTGGGGGGATTGGTAAATTGAAAATTTGGTATTGAGCTTATCTTAGTTAGTAAGAATTCAACCTCACGTTTTGCATCTGAAATCTCAAATACAACTCCTGGGAGTCCATGAAATTTCCAAGGCCCAAATACACAAGGAATATCCTGGGCAAACCAAGCTGTGTATTGTCTACCTCGAAATTCTCCGATGGCTTTGCTAAGTGTATGACTATTTACAATCTTGGTTTCTTCGAGAATTTTCCATTCAATTTTCACAATAGAATCTTGGACTAGATAATAGTTTTTTTCTGGTGGCAGCCTTGTAATTTCCAACAGTTCTCCTGTTCTCAAATTTGTTTGAATGATATTTTCTGTGGTATCCTTAAGATCAAAGTTGATTACATTTTTTTCTTTTGATACACTACTTGGCATATCAATCAACTCTTTAAACCTAAAATCCGCTCTATCAGTACTTGTATTTAATACACCAACAAAATTTCTTATCGCTCCAAATCTTAGCGAAACCTTATAATTGATAGTGTATCCGGCGCTTAGTGTTTGTGCATTCAGATAAAAACAAGCTAAACATGATAAACAAAATAAATATTTTTTCATTTGACATAAATTAAAAACACCGGCTGATTAATTCAACCGGTGTTGAATAAACATACTAGAACGACATTAATTTTGCTCTAACAGCTGTCCAAACCAAGCCACTTATATTGATTCCTTTTTCAATCATTTCGTTGCAAGGTCCTTTTACTGAAATAGTAAATTCAACAGTAAGAAAAAAAGCTTTTACAGATCCATGAAGCGTTACTGTACATTCAAGATCATCATCTTCTATATTTGCCAAACTAGAAGCTATTGCATCCTTTAGTTCTTGATCAGATTTTTCTGTAACATCTCCAAGATCAATTACATGCTCCGCTGTTTTTGAAATACTTATCTGTGATTTTGCGGGCATCTTTGCTGCCGCATTACTCGTAGCTGCAAAAATGAACATGGCAGCAAATGCGAAAATTATCTTTTTCATACAATTTATTTGATTAAAATTTCCCTCACCTGTCTATCGCCTTGGTGCGGATGTTCGGCGGATGATTTTACTTGCTTGTCTGCAACATGCACGTCTGTTTTCGTTACCACTATCCACTGTGTACAGCAGGTAAGATAATGGTCATTGTTTTGTTACAACGATATTACAGTAAAACAGGTAAGTTCATCAGGTAGAAATACCTAATCAAAAATGTTTTTTCACGGTAAAACAAAAAACCCCGCTAAAAAGCAGGGTTTCGTTTTGTTATATATTTTTTATAACTTCCAGTAAACAGAAAAATTAGCTACTCTGCCATCTAATGGCGCCCATATCTCAGGGAATGAAGGATTGTTTAATGGCGGGAAAACAACAGTATTATTTTTATTCTGCCGATAATCAAGTAGGTTCTCGCAATTCAACACCAGAGCCAGTTTGCCAATATTATAACGCATCATAGCTGCTGCAAACAAATAGGGTTCCGTTGTTTGTCCGTTATCTAAATACTGCTTGCCTGTATGCGACGCTTCTATGCCTGCACGAAATCGATGACTAAATTCATACGCGATAATACCGGCAAATTTATTTCTAGCTATCAGTGGCAAATTTGGATTATTCGCATCATATTTTCTTTTCGCATTTGTATAAACGTACCCTAAATACAGTTCCAGTGCATCTTTGGTAGCCTGTACATAAGTTTCAAAACCAAGTGTTTGCAATGATGCCTGCTGATTGGCAAATGCATAAAATGTAGGTGGCACAAGGCTTGGTACTGTTACTAGTAAAAGTGGCTTATCTATTCTATTAAAAAAGAAAGTTTGATTAACGGTTAGGCTCCAGTCGTTAACTTTTGTTTTGTAGTTTACATCATAGTTAGCACCGTATGATTTTTCAGCTTCTAAGTTGGCGCTGAGTGGCATGATATAACGATAGTTGCGTTCATCTATTTCGCCATTTAATTGTGCTGGTGTTTTATACCCCAGACCGCCACCAATACGCATGGTTACTTCTCTATTCACTTTATACATCAATGAAATGCGTGGTAATAGAAAGTTACCATATTTGCTATGTATATCATAGCGAATGCCCGACTGTAGGGTGAAATGATCATTGAATTTCCAATCGTCTTGTGCAAAAAATCCAATTGTATTGGTTGTTTGATCTTGCAGCTGCGTACTATCTGGTTGTAGTTTATTAAATTTATCTCCGTTAAAATTTAATCCCGCTACCCAATTATGGTGATCCGTTTTTTTAGAATAAGCAGCTTCTGTATACCAAATTTGCTGATTTGCTTTCATGCCAAAAACATTGGTATTGATATCTCTTCTTGAAAAACTTGTACTTCCTTTCACCGTAAGCTGTACATTATTCTGCAATTTTTCTTCCCACACAATATCAGCCGTATGTCTTGTAATTTTATTTTGAATAAAAAATTTATTTGTGTTTGGGTTCTTACGAACAGCCTGCATATCACCACCCTTTCTGTCTTCATCATTAAATGTATAGCCTAGTACTATCGTTGATTTTTCGGAACCGTATATAAAAAAGCGTGGGTGAATAAAAATATTTTTTATAGAAGGCACATCAGAAAAACCATCACCATTTACATCTACAGGATCTTGTAATGTTCCCCCAGCGAAAAAGGTATAGCCTGTTTTATGATTTCTTCCCGAGAGAAAAGTATTGATATTACTTTCTTGTAACGTAGAGCGATTTAGTGTGAAGCTTGCTTCCGGCTTTCCCAATTTTGGCTTTTTAGAAACCAGGTTTAACATACCAGCAATAGCGCCGCCACCGTATAAAGTAGAAGCGGCTCCTTTGATTAATTCAATTTGTTGTAAATCGAGTGGTGGGATTTGTAGGATACCAAAGCTTCCTGAGAAGCCCCCAAACAAAGGCATTCCATCACGCAATATTTGCGTATACTTTCCTTGTAAGCCTTGTATTCGCATATCTGCATTACCTGTTGCTGCATTTGTTTGTTGAATTTGAATACCTGCAATATCTCCTAATAAACTGGCGATATTCCCGGGCTTAATACCATTTTCTTCATGTACTTCTTCTGCCCCCAATACTTCTACTTTTGTGGGTAGATCTTCTATTCGAGAATTGGTGCGGGAAGAAGAAACGATTACTACTTCGTCTAACTCATCCTCTTCCACATTCAAATTAATTGTTAAATCCATGCCGGCTGTATAGAGGGTGTCGAGTTCAGCATACCCTGCAATACTAAAACTTAACTTAGTATTAGGCGCCGCTATCAAACTAAATTTTCCCAATGAATCTGTTTGCGTGCCTTTTTTTGTTTTTGCATTTGTGATTGAAACGCTTTGTAACGGCTTACCAGTTGCAGCATCCTTAACCGTTCCGCTTATTGTTTGTGCTTTTACGCTATTCAACAAAAAAAATATTATTGAAATAGATATTAAATACTTCATTGTAATTCGTATAAATAGTTGCCCCACCGAAATAGGGCAACACTGTTTAGTCAATTAAATTTCCGGTACCATCAATTTTTACTTCTCGCTTCTTAGATTTTATAGTATACTCAATTTCGTAGTATTTTTTCCCAGTAGAAGATTCAACTAAAAACGCCTCTGTAATAGTAGCACCCTGAAATTGTTTAGTAAAGCCATCTACAACTATTGTAGGCAATTCATTGGCAAGAATACCCATTTCTGTTTCTAGCCACTCGCCAGTTCCACTAAAATTGGCGGAGCCTTTTTTCCCATTGAGTGTGAATTCAACTTCGTACTCATTCTTTTTTTCTTTTATCCATTTAACTACTGTTGCCTTTGGAAATTTTATTGCAAATGCTTTTTCTGCTGCTGTTGTTGTATTTTTTTGTTGTGCAGTTAATGATAATGAACCCACCAATAGCAGGGTCATCATCGAAATAATATATTTCATGATGTATGAATTAATAAATTAAAAAATAGATTGATAGTTGAATGCAACTATACTAGCGGCGGACGAAAAACGAGGTTCCTAAAACCATAAGGTTTATCAGTATGATTATGGAGAAAATAAATAGGCGTTTTTTCAAAAGAAGCTTCAACTTCTAATTGCTGAACACTTACTTGTAACAATACACCATGCTGAATTTGCACAGAGAGGGGCATGGAAGATTTTTTTTGTTCTGTAGGAATCTCTTCATCTTCTTCCGGTATTGAAACAAATAATTTCTC
>JBDKJW010000099.1:0-8382 GCA_039796395.1 Bacteroidota bacterium | reverse complement strand
CAATATGATTATGTGAGTTTATTAATTGGCGTGAATAATCAATACCGCGGATTATCAATTGAAGATTTTAAAACAGATTTTGATTTCTTGTTAAAGAAAGCATTACAATTCAGCGGCAATAAACCAACACATGTAATTGTATTATCTATCCCCGATTGGGGCTTTACACCTTTTGCGGCAGGAAAAGATATTGAGGCGATTAGTAATCAAATAGATGCTTTTAATGCAGTGTGTGCAACTGCTGCTCAAAAATCGGGTGTTCATTATATGAATATCACCGATGAAACCCGAGCCGAAAAAAATAATCTGCAAGCATTGGCGAACGATCAATTACACTATTCTGGCACTACGCATCTACGTTGGGCAGAGAAAGTGGCGGGGGTAATAAGTAAACTAAGTAAATAAGTAGAATAAGTGAACTAGGTATAAGGGATAGGCTGTAAGGTATAAGGAAGAGGATGTTTATATTTGCGCCATGAAACGTTCTGAACTTGTTACTGCAATTCGTGAAAAGAAAAGTTATTTATGTGTTGGATTGGATACTGATCCCGAAAAATTACCAGCGCCATTAAAAGGTACGAAGGATGCTGTTGTAGCTTTTAATAAAGCCATCATTGATGCCACAAAAGACTATTGCGTTAGTTACAAAATAAATACCGCTTTTTATGAGTCACAAGGCATAAAAGGTTGGGAAGCCATGATGGAAACAGTTGATTATATCCCATCAACTCATTTAAAAATTGCCGATGCGAAGAGAGGTGATATTGGAAATACCTCAAGTCAATATGCAAAAACATTTTTCGAAACTATTCCCTTTGATGCGATCACGGTTGCTCCTTATATGGGAGAAGACAGTATTCGACCATTTTTAGAATATGAAGATAAATGGACAATCGTTTTAGCCCTTACTTCAAACCCTGGCAGTAATGATTTTCAGCAAAATATTATCACCCCTTATAATGAAGATTTAAGTTTAATACCTCATTTAACACTAGGCAATACCGAGAAGCGTTTATATGAGCAGGTGTTAGAGAAAACAGCGCAATGGGGATCTATTGATAATCTCATGTATGTTGTGGGTGCCACCAGGGCCGCTGATTTAGAAAATATTCGCAGCATTGTTCCTGATCATTTTTTATTAGTACCGGGTGTTGGCTTTCAAGGCGGGAGCTTAGAAGAAGTATCTACATACGGCCTCAATAAAGACGCTGGTTTACTGGTAAATGCAAGCAGGGCCATCATATATGCTTCCCAAAAAGAAAATTTTGCAGAAGAAGCAAGAGAGATTGCTAAGCAGTACCAAACAGAAATGAGTTTGTATATATAGGCTTATCATATTTACTTAATTACTTAGTTTACTTATTCTACCTAGCTACTTATTCTACTAATAACTAAAAACCATCGCATCCCATGGCTTGAGTTTGATAGGGATAGATAATGGTATCTCTGCCCCAGATAATATTTCTTTGTATTTTTTTTCGCCAAGCAATTTTTGCAGGTTTGTAGGTAAACTAATTGTTTGATTGGTGCTACTAAGATTTGTAATCACCAAAATAGTTTGTTGATTAGCCGTTCTTGTAAATACATATACTTGTTGATCATTACTCGTAGTTTGTTTTTCCATCCGCACTTGTGCGGCTAATGCTGGATGCGTTTTACGTAGCGCTAATAATTGTTTATAAAAGTTTGCTCTTTCATATTTAGCAAAGGGTATAGTATCTTTTTCAAAGAAAGGAATAGCGCGAAGAATGGGTTCTTCTTGTCCACTATAAATCATGGGAACCGCTCTGGGTAAGGTTTGTGTAAGCACGGCAAATGGTTTGTGCATATCTCCGGGCATGGTGCCATAATCGGCTTTATTCCAACTATTTTCATCATGATTACTAGTAAAATACAATAGGCCAGCATTTGTTGTAAAGGTTGAATCAATCAACTGCTGAACGGTATCTAATGCCAATGCATTTTTTTTCCCCGCGGCTATATCAACCATGATATGGAAAGCTTTCCAAGGATAACTAATATCAAAACCTGCACGATGCACCCAAGCATCTTCAGATTCTGCAATCATTACAATATTTTTTTCCTTCTTTAATTGAGGAATGGCTTTATACCAAAAACTGCTATCCACTAAATGCGCCTGATCGCATCTATAGCCATCAATATTTGTTTCCTTGATCCAATACCGCATGGCTGCAATCATACTATCCGTAACAGCAGGGTTTTTATAATTGAGCTTACGCGTATCCGTCCAATCGAATTGCGAAACCGCTTTACCTGTTGTACTATCCCGCACATAAAAATCGGGATGTGTTGTAAGCCAAGTATGGTCTGCCCCTGTATGATTCGGCACCCAATCTATCAATACCTTAAAGCCCTTTTCATGTGCTATGTTTACCAATGCTTTCCAATCATTCAGATTACCATATTCCGGGTTAATGGACGTATAATCACTTACTGCATAATAGCTCCCCAAAGTTCCCTTCCGATCTACTTTACTAATAGGATTAATGGGCATAAACCAAAGTACTTCCACACCCATTTCCTTCAATCGATCAAGGTGTTTAGTAAATGCGTTAAAAGTGCCTTCTGGCGTATACTGACGGGTATTTACTTCATAAATATTGGATTGTTGCATCCATGCGGGGTGACCATCAATCAAAGCTTGATCATTTACTGTTTCTTGTTGTTCACAAGCAATAAAAAATATCAAAACGATAAAAAAGGGGATAAACTTTATTTTCATGGGATTAAGATAATTCAAATACTGTTTCTTTGTACAATAAGTTGCTATTATGGAAAAAGAACCCATGTATTATGGTAGTTATTTGGGCTTAGATAAAGTGCTAGAAAGTCAGCACCCCGTAAGTTTCGAAAAAGGAAATGAGCCAGCACATGATGAAATGCTTTTTATTATCATTCATCAGGCTTATGAGTTATGGTTTAAGCAAATTTTATTTGAATTAGATTATGCGATAAAGGTATTTCAGCAAGAATCGATCAACGATAATTCAGAAGATTTAAACTTGGTTCGCCATCGCTTACGGAGGGTGATCAAGATTTTAGAATTATTGAATCAGCAAGTAAGTATTTTAGATACGATGACGCCGATGGATTTCTTGGCATTCCGAAATTTATTAACTCCTTCTTCTGGCTTCCAGAGTAAACAGTTTAGATTAATAGAAGCCACGCTAGGATTGCCTTTGGAGCAACGCCATCAAAAAGATTATTACAAAAGAACCAATGAAGGCGGCTTTACGCAGAAAGATTTTAATTCGATAACTAAGGCAGAAGAACAAACCAATTTATTATTACTTATTAATAATTGGCTGGAACGTATGCCATTCTTTGAAAGCAAGTATTGGAATAGTACCGCCAATACGGCTTTCGATCATCCATTTTGGCTAACCTATCGAAATATTTACTGTACAGGATTAACCGAAAGAGAGCAGGGAAAGATTATTGATTTTGACTTTGTATTATTTGAAAAGCAGCATGAAACATTATCGGCCGAGCATCAGCAATTATTAAGAAGCAGTTTCTCCCCTGCTGCGTTGCGTTCTGCGTTGTTTATTATGTTATATCGTGATTTTCCTGTATTTCAATCATCTTATCAAATATTAGATTCGCTGATTGAAATAGATCATTTAATGAGCAGTTGGCGACATAAACATTTAGTAATGGTTCGCAGGATGATTGGTATGCGGGTAGGAACAGGTAATACCTCGGGTGCCGGATATTTAGAGGGCGCCCTCAATAAACATTATGTGTACAGAGAAATAGCAGCACTTTCCACTTATTTAATTCAAAGAAACAAGTTGCCGAATTTGCCCGAGGGGCTAACGAGAGATCTAGGGTTTAGAATGAGTTAGACCGGAGACAGTGGACGGTTGACCGTGAATTTCAAATAATCACAAACGGTCTACGATCTACTGTCTACTGTCTGTACTCAATTCTTCCTCGCCAGTATGATCATCCTTGGTGAATTATTGATATTGTATTCTCCCAATTGGTAATTACCAAATACATGTTCTATTTGCATACCTTGATAAGAAAGCATTTCATTGAAATCGCCTAATGAAAACTTGGCTACTCGTTCTGTATATAAATGATGTGGTGTTTTATGATCTGTATCTGTTACCTGTATTTGTTTGAAGAAATGATGATCGTCTTGCCATTTGGTGATATGGAAACTGATATCGTCAATTTGTTTTACAAACAACTTCTCTAAACGCTGCTCGGTATAATGAACATTCAAATAATCAATTACAAATAAGCCCTTTCTTTCTAAACTTTGTGCGATCGTTCGAATAGCATTATCATGTTCTCTACGTGTTTTAAAGTAGCCGAAACTGGTAAAAAAATTAAAAGCATATTGATAATAGTTCACCCGAAAAGGTAACCGCATATCGTGTTGATAAAAATGCAGTTTATCATGCGCTGATTTTTGGGCCTCTTCGATAGATGCAATGGATAAATCGATACCAGTTACATCAAAACCCATTTCTGCTAATGCAATACTATGTCTTCCTTTGCCGCAGGCAACATCCAACATTGTACTATTATGCATCGGTTTTAAATACTGAATCAACGATTTAATAAATTGCCCAGCCTCCTCCTCATCTCTATGCTGGTACAGCAAATGATAATATGGTGAATTAAACCAGTTTTTATACCACGATTTTTCTATCATCCCTAACTATTCAGCCACAAAAATACAACGGAAAGAGTACAAAAAATTGAATTATGTTTGCAGCCCAAAACGAGTTAGATGGCGCTTATAAAAAGTATTTCTGGTATCCGCGGTACCATTGGTGGTATTCCAGGCGAAACCCTTAGTCCTATTGACGTTGTACGTTTTACGGCTGCATATGGCACGATGTTGATCGCCAAAAATAAACTGAATAAAAAGGTGGTTATTGGCCGCGACGGGCGCATTAGCGGCGCTATGATACAAGGCTTGGTAAGCAATACATTGATTGCTTTGGGGTTAGATGTGGTAGATGTAGGCCTAAGCACTACCCCTACTGTAGAAATGGCCGTAGTATTTGAAAAAGCGGCTGGTGGTATTATATTAACCGCAAGTCATAATCCTAAGGAATGGAACGCCTTAAAATTACTAAACGAAAAAGGAGAATTTATAAGTGGTGAGGAAGGAAAGCAATTATTAGACATTGCGGCCAAAGAAGATTTTAAATTTGCTGGTGTAGATCAGCTAGGAAAATACACAACGAGTACCGATGCTTTAGAAAAACATATTGAAGCTATTTTACAATATCCATTAGTTGATATCGCAGCCATCAAAAAGGCGAAATTTAAAGTTGTTGTTGATGCCATTAATAGCACGGGCGCCATTGCTGTACCCGAATTATTAAAAGCGTTAGGCGTAAAAGATATTTCGGTATTACATGCAACAATAAACGGACAATTTGCCCATAATCCAGAACCATTACCTGAACATTTGAGAGATCTATCCAGTGAAGTGAATAAGCAAGGCGCACATATTGGTATTGCGGTAGACCCAGATGTAGACAGACTTTGCTTTGTTTGCGAAGATGGCAGCTTATTTGGTGAAGAATATACCTTGGTAGCCGTTGCCGATTATGTATTACAACATCGTAAAGGAAATACGGTGAGCAATATGAGTAGTACACGTGCATTAAAAGATGTTACAATAAAGCATGGCGGCGAATATTTCCCGAGTGCAGTTGGTGAAGTGAATGTTGTTACTAAAATGAAAGCTGTGAATGCCGTTATTGGAGGTGAAGGTAATGGCGGTATTATTGTTCCCGATTTGCACTATGGAAGAGATGCCCTAATTGGTATTGCCTTATTCTTATCGCACTTGGCTTTACAAAAGAAAACAGTAAAGCAATTAAGAGGCAGCTACCCCGACTATTTTATTAGTAAGAATAAAATAGAATTGAATAAGGATGTAAATATCGAGAAGATATTTGCTCATATTAAAAAGAAGTACGAGAAGAACCCCATTAATACAGAAGATGGTTTAAAAATTGAGTTTGAAAACGACTGGGTACACCTCAGAACCAGTAATACTGAGCCCATCATTCGTATTTATGCGGAGAGCAATAGCGAAACTGTAGCTGCCAATATTGCCAAACGTATTATGGGTGATATTACCGAAGGAATGCAGTAGGGTAATAGTTCGTATTTTTACAGAATGGAAAGAATATACCTCGATAATGCAGCTACTACCCCATTGGATGCATCCGTATTAGAAGCCATGATGCCTTACCTAACCAATCATTTTGGTAACCCATCATCTATTTATAGTTATGGCCGTGAATCGAGAATGGCTATTGAAACCGCCCGTAAATCTGTAGCCAAAATTTTAAATGCTCACCCTGCTGAAATATTTTTTACTAGTGGTGGTACTGAAAGTAGCAATACAGCTATTACAGCATCGGTACGAGATTTAGGTTGTAAGCATATTATCAGTTCAACAATTGAGCATCATGCCACCACACATACTGTTGAACATTTATTTCATAGTGGCGAAGCAGCATTGAGTTATGTGAAACTATTACCAACCGGACATATAGACCTAGAAGATCTTGCACGTTTATTAGCCGAGAGTCAAGAAAAATGTTTGGTTACGTTAATGCATGCCAATAATGAAATTGGTAATATGCTAGACATACATGCTGTTGGAAAACTTTGCAAATTACACAATGCCATTTTTCATAGCGACACGGTACAAACTGTTGGACACTTTCCATTTGATTTAAGAAATACACCTGTGCATTTTATTACAGGAGCTGGACACAAATTTCATGGCCCCAAAGGCGTAGGTATGTTATATATCAATGAGAATGTAAAGATCAAGCCTTTTGTGCATGGGGGCAGTCAGGAACGTAATATGCGTGCCGGTACAGAGAATCTCTATGGTATCATCGGTTTTGCCAAGGCATTAGAAATAGCTACTGCTCAGTATGAAACAGAAAGTGCCTATATACATGGGTTGAAAGTATATATGATGGAGCAGTTGAAGAAACAAATAAAAGGAGTAGCTTTTAATGGCGATCCATTAGGTAGCAGTTTATATGCCGTGTTGAGTGTTAGTTTTCCAAAAACAGAGAAAAGTGAAATGATATTATTCAATTTGGATATCAATCATATTTGTGCAAGTGGTGGTTCAGCCTGTACAAGTGGTGCTGATCAGGGCTCGCATGTAATCAGAGCCATTAACAATAATCCTAATCAAGTAACTGTACGCTTTTCATTTAGCAAACAAAATACCAAACAAGAAATAGATTCAGTAGTAGAAAAATTAAAAGATTTAATATAATGAAGCAAGTAAAATGGGCACTAATTTTTTTTGTTTTTATAGCAATAGGTTGTACATCATCTAAGCAAACAGTAATAGCTGTTTGGAGCAATCAGAACAAGCAAGTTTATGGCGTAAAACGTAGCGTGTTTATTATGGTACTTGCTGCAAGTCCGCAAAATAGAAACGAATTAGAAGCATCTTTAAAAGAAGCAGCAGTTGCCAGAGGATTAAAGGTAACAACAAGCATTGAAGCACTAGGGCCTATGAATGTGGGCAAGAATTTTCCTGCTGATGCGATATTAGCGAAAGTAAAAGAATTGGGCTATGAAAGCATTTTTACAGTAGCCGTAAAAGATGTAAAAAAGGAATCAACTTTTATACAAGCCACTGATAATTTCTATAACCCAATGGGCTATTATGGCGGCGCGTATGGCATATTTGGTAATTATTATAATAATTACTGGATGCATCCAGGCGTTGCATTTGGTTTTGGCGGCGGCTTTACACCTAGTTATACTTCAGAAAAAATAACTATTTTTTTAGAGAGTAATTTATACGAAACTTCAACACAGGAATTATTACTCTCCATTAAATCAAAAGCCGTGAATCCCAACAATATGATTAAAGAAAGTAAAATATTTACAAAGCATATTGTGGCAGAACTCAATGAGCAGAAAAAACTAGCAAAACTTTAATTACTGATAATCTTCTTCAGTAAAATCGTCGTCATCTGCAGTAAGTGAGCCTAAGTTCATCATACTACCCATCAAATCTTTAAAGGAAATTTTTCCTTCAATACTTTTTTTACTAATTAAAGAATAACTGGCTAATCCATGTAATACAAACTCCATGAGTATGGCATTCTCTTGATCATTAGCTTGTGGGAAATATTTTTTAACCACTCCATATAGTCCATCTACTTTATACAAGTATTCAATACGATCGCTATCTTTCATATCCAGCAAAAGATCCAACTGATTACCTGCATCAAACCAACGAATAATTGACTTATAAGGGTTTTCTGGTGCATTTTCTTCAACTGATTTCTTACCCGTGTTTCTTTTCTTTTTTAATGAATCAGGGTTAGGGAAATA
>JBDKJW010000098.1:0-8386 GCA_039796395.1 Bacteroidota bacterium | reverse complement strand
GCTTCTGCTGAATTAGAAGAAGTAGGTACCGTGTTGCAAGTGGGTGATGGTATTGCCCGTGTATATGGATTAAACGGAGTAAGAAGTGGTGAACTCGTTGTATTTGAAAATGGGGTAAAAGCCATTGCACTTAACCTTGAAGAAGATAATGTGGGTGTAGTACTTATGGGTGAGAGTGGAGGAATTAAGGAAGGTGCAAAAGTAAAACGTACCGGACAAATCGCTTCTATTAAAGTGGGAGAGGGTGTTGTAGGTAGAGTTATTAATACCTTGGGTGAACCCATTGATGGTAAAGGTCCAATAGCTGGCGAATTATATGAAATGCCTTTGGAGCGTAAAGCACCGGGTGTAATTTACCGTGAGCCTGTAAAAGAACCATTACAAACTGGTATCAAAGCAATCGATGCAATGATACCTGTTGGTCGTGGTCAGCGTGAGTTGGTAATTGGTGATCGCCAAACAGGTAAAACAGCTATTTGTATTGATACGATTATCAACCAAAAAGAATTTTATGATGCAGGTAAGCCCGTTTATTGTATTTATGTAGCGGTTGGACAAAAAGCATCTACTGTTGCAGGTGTGATGAAAACATTGGCTGATAATGGTGCGATGGCATATACTACAATTGTGAGTGCATCTGCATCAGACCCAGCTCCTTTACAGTTCTATGCTCCGTTTGCTGGTGCTGCTATTGGTGAATTCTTCCGTGATACTGGCCGCCCAGCATTGATCATCTATGATGATTTGTCAAAGCAAGCCGTTGCTTACCGTGAAGTTTCTTTGTTGTTGCGTCGCCCTCCAGGTCGTGAAGCATATCCTGGTGACGTATTCTACTTACATAGCCGTTTATTAGAGCGTGCTGCAAAAGTTATTGCCAATGATGAGGTAGCAAAGAATATGAATGATTTACCTGAGTCTATCAAGCACTTGGTAAAAGGTGGTGGTTCATTAACTGCATTACCAATTATTGAAACACAAGCTGGCGACGTATCAGCCTATATTCCAACGAATGTGATTTCTATTACCGACGGACAAATATTCTTAGAAGGTAACTTATTTAATGCGGGTATTCGTCCGGCTATTAACGTAGGTATCTCTGTAAGCCGTGTAGGTGGTAATGCGCAGATTAAATCAATGAAAAAAGTAGCAGGTACTTTAAAACTGGATCAGGCTTTATACCGTGAGCTTGAAGCGTTCTCTAAGTTTGGTGGTGATTTGGATGCTGCTACAAAATCGGTAATTGATAAAGGTGCACGTAACGTAGAAATTTTGAAGCAAGCGCAGTACACACCATTTAGTGTGGAAAAGCAAGTAGCTATTATTTACTTAGGTACACAGGGATTATTAAAAGATGTAGCTGTTAAGAAAGTAAAAGATTTTGAAAATCATTTCTTAATGGAGATGGAGAATAAATTACCAGATATTTTAGCTGAGTTTAAGAAAGGTAATTTGCCTGAAGATGGTATTCAAAAAACGGTGGAATTGGCAAAAAGCTTGATTCCTCAGTATAAATAGTTAGCAACCAAAACTAACAGTTTGAAGCCCTCTCGCTTATGCGAGGGGGCTTTTTCATACCGGTCAGACCATCAAATGTGTTGATTATCAAGTAGTTATGCTAATGGTCTGACGGGTACCCTCTTTTTTAAGGTAATCAACTCATAATCAAATAGTTATAACTTTTTTCACCCGTCTGACGCTAAATTTATAAAATAATTTGGTTTATAAAATAAACTACTCTATGTTTGTTCTATCAAATTAATGAAATGAAAAAATTAGGCTTACTATTGGCGATAGTAATGACATTGGGTACACAGGCGCAAACGCGAATAATTGGCTCAATAAAAGATAATAAAGGTCGTATTTTGGCTGGTGCTAGTATTACATTAAAAGGCACTTATGATGGCGCTACTACCGATTCAACCGGAAGGTTTTCCTTTAAAACTTTTGAAAAAGGGAGTTTTGTATTATCTGCTAATAATGTAGGATACAAAGTAGTAGAAATACCCATCATAATTGGAAAGGATACTGTTACGGTTGATTTCAACCTGAAAGAAGAAATTAGTGAATTAAAAGCTGTGGTTATTACAGCGGGTTCATATGAAGCAAGTGATAGAAAAAAAGGAACAGTACTAAAAGCATTAGACATAGCCACAACCGCAGGTGCTAACGCCGATATTTCTGCAACCATTCAAACATTACCGGGTGCACAACGTGTAGGAGAACAGGAGGGTTTATTTATTCGTGGTGGTAGTGCTGAGGAAGCTAAAATTATTATCGATGGAACAGTAGTTAATAATTTCTTTTATAGTTCTGTACCTGGTATTGCGCAACGCGGACGTTTTTCTCCATTTTTATTTAATGGAACGGTGTTTAGTAGTGGTGGTTATTCTGCGGTGTATGGTCAGGCTTTGAGTAGTATCCTTAGTTTGGAAAGTGTTGATATTCCAGAAAAAAGTGAAATACAAGCTGGTATCTCTCCCATATTTTTAAGTCTTGGTTTGCAAGAAGTAGCTAAAAATAAAAAATCGAGCTGGGGTGCAAGTTATAGTTGGACGAACCTCTCGCTTTATCAGAAAGTAGTACCTCAAGCACCTGATTTTTTTAGGGCACCCGATTTTCATTCTGCAGATGCCAATTTCCGTTTTAAAACAAAGAAAAATGGAATGATAAAAATGTATGCATATTACAATTCAGGAGAAATTGGTGTTCGGAATCCATCATTAGACAGTATTGGTCTGAAGAATGCTTTCAACTTACATAATCAGAACGCATTTGTGAATGTGAGTTTTCGTCAGTTTTTAGGGAATGGTTGGAAACTAAATACAGTGGCAAGTATTAGTTATAATAAGGATAGAATTATTAATGAAGTACAAAATCAACAAAATCAACCAATTGGAACAACCGGAATTGGGTCTATTGATTATGCCTCTTTTACCCTACATACAAATAACTGGATGTGGCAATTAAGGGCTGTATTTGATAAAAAATTTGGATCAATCAATACTTTTCGATTTGGTACTGAAACTTGGAATAATAGTGATAGTAGTAGATTTGGAAATTTGGCTGGTATGTTTCCCGCTCGAGTAAAAGACCAGTACACAGCTTTTTTCGCGGAAAGTGATTTTTATATAACCAATAACTTAGCATTCAGGCCAGGTATTCGCGCAGAGTATAGCAATTTATTGGCTAGATGGAATTTAGCTCCGCGCGCAGCATTGTCATACAAGCTTGGCGTGAATAGTCAGGTTACAGCCGATTATGGAATCTTCTATCAAACACCTGAGCGTAGGTACTTAGCCAATAATAGCAACTTCGATTTTTTGCGAGCAGATCATTATATTCTTACCTATCAACATTTATCGGCTAATTATACTTTTAGAACACAAGTTTTTTATAAGAACTATATAAGTTTATTAAAAACCGATGGCAGCGTTACTCATGCTGTAAATACAAATGGTGATGGTTATGCGCAAGGAGTTGAAATTTTTTGGAGAGACAAGAAAACATTAAAAGGTATGGATTATTGGATCAGTTATTCATTATTGGATACAAAACGAAACTATAATAATTATCCAATTCATGCACAGCCTACATTTGCTGCTACACATACGGGAAGTGTTGTTTTGAAGAAGTTTTGGGTTCAACATATGTTTGGTATAAACTGGAGCTGGAATTGGAGTACAGGTAGGCCCTACTATAATCCAAATAAACCCGCATCCGAATTTTTGAGTGATAGAACAATTTTTTATAGTACGAATAATTTCAGTTTGAATTGGTTACCTAAAATTGGAAAAGCAAACTCAGTGGTAGTTGTGGGTATCAATAACGTATTTAATGAGTTGCAGATATTTGGATACAACTATAGTAATCGATTGAAAGATACAAACGGTAACTTAATTAGAGCAGAAGTAAATCCTCCCGCACCAAGATCATTTTTTATTGGTTTATTCTTGAGTTGGGGTGTAGATAGAACACAACAAAATATAAATGGTAATTTATAATTCAATCATTTTAAAATAATAATATGGAACCAAAAGATGAATTGCTATGGCAGGTTGCCAAAAAAAGAGCAGCGTTTAAAAAACACGCAGCTAGCTATGTTATTGTAAATATATTTTTATGGGCAGTATGGTTTTTTTCTACGCGCCCATATACAGATGAAGAGCCATTCCCTTGGCCAATTTGGGTAATGGTATTTTGGGGGATTGGCTTGGCTTTCAATTATGCAGATGCCTATTTGTATAATGCTAAAGATGCTACAGAAAGAGAGTATGAAAAGTTGAAAAGAGGCGGGGGTAAGTAGTTAGGTAACTAAGTAAATAGGTTTGTAGATTTATATAGTGTATCAAGTATTCATTTAAAAAATAAAAATTAACAGGTATGAAAAAAGTATTTCTAATGGCAGCGTTATTAGTTGCTGGTTTTGTAAATGCACAATCTAAGTATGAAGGTGCAATGGCTAAAGGATTAGAACAAATGAAAGAAGCGAAAACGGCTGAAGATATGGCAGCAACAAGCGCTTTTTTTGAGCGTGTAGCAGATGCAGAGAAAGATAAATGGTTGGCCTATTATTATGCAGCTCATGCAAATATTGTAAGTGGTTGGATAAATCAGAAACTAGATAAAGATAAATTGGCCACTAAATCAAAAGATTTAATTGCTAAGGCAGAGGCTTTAGAACCTAATAACGCTGAAATATTTTGTTTAAAGCAAATGGTAGCCATTCAGCAAATGATGGTAGATCCTATGAGTAGATGGCAGCAGTACGGGCAAGAAGCAACTACAGCTATTCAAGCAGCTCAGAAAGCAGATCCAAATAATCCGAGAGCTTATTCTTTATTAGGACAATACCTAATGAATGTGCCAGAGGCATTTGGCGGGGGTAAAGGAATCGCTAAACCTATTTTAGAGAAGTCTGTAAATCTATTCAAAACATTTAAGCCAGCTTCGCCATTTCACCCAACATGGGGTGAAGGAGATGCACAAAAAGCATTGGCTGCCTGTCAGTAATTTGTGAACGATAAACGCGCGGCGCCGAAGGCGCCGCGCTATCTTTATTCTAAAATAGCGTTATGCCACCAAATGAAGATAATCTCTCCGCCCAAGAGCGTTTGGCCCTCATCGATAGTATGATCCAAAAAGCAAAAAACCGTTTCTCCGAAAACGGCACACTCTACCTTCTCTGGGGTTGGGTTGTTTTATTTTGCTGCACTTTTCATTATACCATGATTCGCATAACCCATCAACAAAATTGGGGCTATGTATGGTCAATTACAATCATCGCAGGGATCTATCAAATTATCTATTTATCAAAGCAAAAGAAAAGTGCAACCGTTCGTACCTATACAGATGAAATAATTAATGCAGTATGGGTTTGCTTTGGTTTTGTGATGGGAATCGCCACTTTTATTATGGCTAAATTGGGTAACTGGTCGCTCATGTATAGCTTGGTTTTACTTATTTATGGTATACCTACTTTCTTGTCGGGTATGATTATGCGCTTTAAACCTTTAATGATAGGGGGTATTTGTTGTTGGATATTATCTATGCTGTCAGTATATGTTCAAACAGTGGAAATATTGCTCTTTCTAGCTCCAGCAGTATTAGCTGCTTGGATAATTCCAGGTTACTTACTACGTGCAAAATATAAATCTGAACATCATGGATAATCAAAAACCACTTAGCGAACAAGAGAGCCTACGGCTAATTACAACAATGATACAAAAGGCAAAAGGGAGTTACCATGAAACCGGTATTGGATCATTATTATGGGGTGCAGTGGTGAGTATCGCTTCTTTTGTAACCTATCTTCGAATTGAGAAAGGTATTTATATTGGCTTTGATATTTGGCTTATCGTTTTAATTGCAATCATACCTCAAATCTTAATATCTGTTCAGGAAAAAAGAAAAGTAAAACTCTATGAAGACGATGTAATTGATATTGTTTGGTTAATATATGGGGTAACAATTTTTGGATTCAGTTTTTACCAACAGGTTGTTCCTGAAGTTACTAACTCACTTATTCAACAAGAGGGCTGGACGATGATACAGCATTTTTCTTCGGGCAATAAACCGGATAAGGTGATTACTCCATTTACACCTAGTTTCTACTCTATCTATATTTTGATATATGCTTTCCCAACTATCGTTACTGGTATTGTAAAAAAGTGTACTCCCATGATTATGGGTGCTATTATTACTTATGTTCTATTTATTGTTTCTTGTTTTACAAGATCAGGTATTGATATGCTCCTTGGTACTTTTGCCGCCTTAGCATGCTGGTTTATTCCCGGTATAATATTGCGTAGAAAATATTTAGCACAAAAGTCTGCTAATGTTTAAAGAACTCGATCCCATATTGCATTCTCAACTCCGGCTTGCTATTATGAGTTTACTCATTGGCGTTAAAGAAGCTGAATTTACTTTTATCCGCGAAAAAACAAATTCAACTGCGGGTAATTTAAGCGTGCAAGTACAAAAGTTGAAAGAAGCAGGATATATTGATGTAGTTAAACAATTTAAAGACAACTATCCTCAAACTACCTGTAAAGTAACCGATAAGGGTATTCTTGCATTTGAAGACTATGTGAAGACCCTGCAGGAATACTTGAAGGTATAGGGGGTAAGCTATAAGGTATAAGGTATAAGGTGTAAGGTGTGAGGTATTTTACAACCGTCTACGGTCTACTGTCCACCGTCTTTCTTAACCTTTTCCCTACCTTCGTTGTTGTACAAGTAATGGAAATTGTAAAAGTAGAAGCACTTACCAAACAGTTCGATCAGCTTACGGCTGTTAGTCAGTTATCATTTTCCGTTTTACCGGGGGATGTGTACGGATTTTTAGGCCAAAATGGAGCAGGGAAAAGTACTACGATTCGTATGCTGCTTACCCTAATTACACCTACAAGCGGTGATATCCATTTATTTGGATTATCACTAACAAAACACCGTAAAGACATATTACGTCAAATCGGCGCTGTAATTGAAAAGCCGGATGTATATAAATATCTTTCAGCTTATGATAATCTTAAACTCTTTGCGAAACTTAGCGGTATTCAACCCACCCATTCCCTTTTGATGAGCCAATTAGAAATAGTTGGTTTGGCAAATAGAGCTAAGGATACGGTAAAAACCTTCTCTCAAGGAATGAAACAAAGATTGGGTATTGCCATTGCTTTGGTACATAACCCCCAATTGATCATGTTGGATGAACCTACCAATGGACTAGATCCACAAGGTATTGCTGATATTAGAAACCTGATTTTAAGTTTAAGTAAACAACATCAAAAAACGGTGATTGTTTCTTCTCATTTATTATCAGAAATAGAACAAATAGCCACTAGAATGTTGATTATCGATAAAGGAAGAAAACTAGTAGAAGGTAGTGCAGCTGAGCTTTTCGATCAATCCAAAACGGTGATTGAGTTAGATACAAACAATAATGATATCGCATTTCAAAAAATTAATGAAAGTAGCTGGAAAGAAAAATTACAACCTATTCGTAACGGACAAATCGTTTTACAACTCAATAAACAAGAGATACCTTCTTTTAATCAGGCATTGGTTAGTATGGGAATTGATGTTTTTTCCTTACAACCTCGGCATAGCTTAGAGGATTATTTTTTACAAATTACAGCAGGCAAACAACATGTTAACGCATTTACAAATTGAACTATATAAAATATTTCGCCGGCCAAGAACTTATTTGTCTTTCGCTGCCATCACAGCATTAATTGGTGTAATACAATTAGGACTTAAAGTAGATGGAAAAGAATATACTGAATTTGTGATGGCAGATTTTGTAGGGTCTTTTAGTGTTGATGGTAATATTTTAAATGGCTACTTTATTTGTTATGTGATCCTACAATTATTATTAGTACATGTGCCTCTACTCATTGCATTGATTGCAGCAGATATGATTTCGGGTGAAGCAAATATGGGTACCTTAAGATTATTGCTAACTAAACCTCAATCGAGAACTGAAATTTTAATAGCCAAATTTTTTGCCGCTGGTATTTATACTTTGTTGCTACTTATATGGATAGCTATCATAGGCTTATTTTTGAGTATGGCTATTTTTGGCACAGATGATCTTTTTATTATGAAAAGTAGTTATGTGGTAGTGGTGAAAGAATCAGATGTTTTCTGGCGCTATTGTGGGGCTTTCTGCTTTGCAGCGCTTGCCATGACTACAGTTGCGGCACTTGGGTTTTTCTTATCATTTTTTGCAGAAAACTCTATCGGGCCGATAGTTGCTACCATGAGTGTAATAATTGTTTGTACCATTTTAAGTACGATGAATATTCCTTTATTTAACGTCATTAAACCGTATCTTTTTACCTCACATATGGTTACTTGGAAAGAGTTTTTTGATTTTAAAGTGAAC
>JBDKJW010000097.1:0-8448 GCA_039796395.1 Bacteroidota bacterium | reverse complement strand
CAATAATAAGGGATGGGGTTCTACTATTACTATCTCTGATGAAACAGATGCGGTTTTGGAAACAGGTGGAGGATTGATGAAGGCACAATCTTATTTTGCTCAGGACGATTTTTTTGTAGTAATGAATGCCGATATCCTTACCAATATGCCTTTGCGAGAAATGATTAAGGCGCATCAAATTAATAAGCCCCTAGCTACATTGGCAGTTAGTAATCGATCTTCTTCTCGTTGTTTTTTATTTGATGAGTATGATCAATTACTGGGTTGGAAAAATAGAGCTACCGGAGAATTAAAAGGACAAATCATTGCGCTGCCAGAGAAAACTATTCAGGAAAAAGCATTCAGTGGTATTCATGTGATTAGTAGTGATATTTTTAGTAAGAATAGTTTCTCAGGAAAATTTTCTATGGTTGATCTTTACCTAAACCTTTGTTCATCAAATATCATCAAAGCGTATGATCATACGGGGTATCATTTAGTAGATGTGGGCAAGCCTGAAAGTATTCAGGAGGCAGAAAAAATATTTAGTTAATGCAAAAACTTCGCTTTGCTTTAGTAGGCTGTGGCCTTATTGGCGAAAAGCACGCATCGATTATAGTTCAATTAGGAAAACTAGAAGTAGTGATTGATGTACTTCCAGATCGTGTAGAAAAATTTGCTTCATTATATAATGCTAAAGGATATAATTCAATAAATGCTTTCTTAGAACAAGCGTATAAAGTTGACGTTGTTGTAATTTGTACGCCCAATGGTTTACATGCTGAACAAGCAATTGCATGTTTGGAAAAAGGAATGCATGTTTTGTTAGAAAAGCCAGCAGCAATTCATGAAAAAGATATTGTATCTATACAAGCCGCTGCATCTAAATCGGGCAAGTTGGTTTTTCCAGTTATGCAAAATAGATTTAACACAGCCCTTATAAGTATCAAAGACTTATTGGATAATAAATTGCTGGGTAAGGTATTTAGCTTTCAGGTTAATTGTTTCTGGAATAGGCCAGCTTCTTATTACGAAAATAGTTGGCATGGAGATAGCGCCTTAGATGGGGGTGTTTTATATACCCAATTGAGTCATTTTATAGATATACTAAGTTGGTATTTTGGCGAATGTATTGCTGCCAAAGGGTTTATTGAAAAACTATCAACTAAGGAAATGGATTTTGAAGACACTGGGAACTTTGTACTTAAATATAACAAGGGCATCATTGGATCTGTGAACTACACTATTAATACTGAACCAACAAATATTGAGGGCTCATTTGCACTTCATACAGAAAAGGGCACCATCAAAATTGGCGGCACTTATTTAAACAAAGTTGAAATTAATACTACATCTTATGAGCTGAGTGTGGAGTCTTCAAAAGCTAATGAATACGGCTCATATAAGGGTTCAGGGGCGTATCATGAAGCGATATATAAGCATCTCTTACTTCTATTCAGCAAGCATAGTCAATATTATACCTCTCTTGAAGAGGCGGCAATTACTATTCGTGCAATTGAAAAAATGTATCTTTCAGTAAGTATATGAAACCGGTTGAAAAAAATATTGGTATAGTTAATGTTTCATTTGGTGAATATGTACATATTGTTCAACCCGTAAACTTATATGGCTGCACAATCGGAAATAATTGTTTTATTGGTCCATTTACCGAAATACAGTCTGATGTATTCATAGGAGAAAACTGCAGAATTCAATCACATTCATTTATTTGTACTGGCGTGCAAATTGGAGAAAATTGTTTTATTGCGCATGGGGTGATGTTTGTAAATGATGATTTCAAAAGCGGCGGTCCTGCAGGAGATGCATCAGCCTGGAGAAAAACCAAGATTGGTAATTGGGTATCCATCGGGTCAAATGCAACGATAATGCCTGTGTCTATTTGCGACCAAGTTGTTATTGGGGCGGGTGCAGTAGTAGTAAAAGATATTAATGAGCCAGGGATATACGCTGGTAATCCTGCGGTATTTATCAGAAAATTAGTGTAATTTTTTTCTATACACAGAAATAATTAATAAGAAGCAGCTTATTGTATACATGCTTATCATAATTAAAAAAAAGAAATGATATTTTCTTAGTAAGTAGGATCGAATAGCAATTTCGTTCGTTTTTTCTTCCCCTATAAATATTGAAATGATAGATTTAATGGCGTTTCCAAGTAATGGAATTTTACCCCAATTTGTATAACGTACGCCTTCATATTTATAGTCGTTTACATATTTCGAGCTTATTTGTTTAGCGTAAAAATTCCAATTTTGCTGAACCTCTTTAAAAGAGGCTAAAGTGCCATCTGGTTTTTTAAAATATTGGTTGAGTAATGGATCAAGTACAATCCAACCACTTCTCTTTCGAGCCTCTACAACCATATGTCCGCCAACAATACCATTCACTTGCATTTGTGCAATTCTTACTTTATAGCCACCTGCTTTTAATAGTCTTGCAAGTACTGTAGCATAACTCCCACATGCACCATCTCCAGTCATTAAATCTACTACGGCGGGCCTTAATAAATCAGCTTTTAATCCTTTGGGTTTATGATCTTTAAATACATTTTGACGATTTACTTCCAGCGTATGTGTCATTCGCATGGTAGCAATAAAAAATGAATCTACATTTACTGAGGGATCGGCATCTTCTATAATTGTTTCAACGATACCCGTAAATAATGCATCTTCATAGTTAGATTCTAATTTGAAATAAATTGATAAGCCTAGAAAAAGTCCATTAATGAAGAGTAAAATACTTGTATTGAGAAAAATTTTCTTGAAGAAACGCATCAGCCCTTTCATATTTTGGTTAATTATACTTTTATATAGATACGTTTTTTATCGAGTATGTATACAATCAACCAATAGAAACTGATCATGCAAAGGGCGTATATGAGTGAGCCTACACGTAAGTCGCTGCTAATTGGTTTACAAATATTTTCGTAGAACCAAGGTAGGGCAGAAGTATAATCAATACTTCCATCTGCTTCTACACCAACTTGCCAGCGAAATAAGCCAAGGAGGCGAGGTAAGAATCCGCTTAGTACAAAAATGAAGAGCGGGTTTTTGCCAAATACATCAAAGAAACTACTCCAGGCGCCTTTTACTTCTTTAAATTCAATCCAATAAATCATAGTTCCAAGTGTAAGGATAGCTAAACCTGATGTGAATAATGTGTAGCTACTTGTCCATATTTTTTTATTAATCGGGAAAACCATATCCCAAAAATAGCCAGCTGTGATCATTACTAATCCGGCTATTAACAGGTTAGCCAACATTTCAAAATTCTTTCCTTTGAGTTGAATGTATTGTCCAACTAAAAACCCAAATACCACTTGCACAATAGCGGCGGGTGTACTTAATAAGCCTTCCGGATCAAAGGGAACACCTTCTCCTTTATACATATGCGTTACACCTAAAATTTTTATATCGATGGCTGTACCAAACCAGCCAGCTAAGCTGTAGGGGTCGGCAGGGTTTGCGGCATAGCATATAAACCAGTAGGCTAAAAGAAGTAGGATAGAAATATAATAAGCCCCCTTTGTTTTTCCGTAGAAAACAATAATGGAGGCAAAGAAATAGCAGAGGGCTATTCTTTGTAATACGCCCAATATGCGAATGTTCTCCCATATTTTGGCTACTAAGGAGTCGTGATCCCATTTAACGAAGGGGCTCCAATTTAAGAATAAGCCGATAGCAAAAATGAGCATGGTACGTTTAATAACTTTTTTCCAGAAAACACTTGGGCCAGCCGTTTCAAAACGGGGCATTACAAATGCCATAGCATTACCAACGGCAAAAAGAAAGAATGGAAATACTAAATCTGTTGGTGTACAACCGTACCAGCTAGCATGTTCTAGCGGTGCGAAAATATGGCTCCAACTTCCTGGGTTGTTTACTAAGATCATTAGGGCTACGGTAGCGCCTCTGAATACATCGAGCGAATAGTATCGGTTATTCATAGGATTAAAGATACTGTTTTATCAATTTACAATGAGTAAATTGCATGTTGTGCAAAAACTATCGCCCTATATTCAATTTCTGATTCGCTTTTTAGCGCTGTATGCTATTTTATACTTTGGCACTTATGCATTTATTGGCTTATCTACAGAAGGAGGAATTTATTTGACTTGGTTAAAGTATGTTGATTATGTTTCTTTATACCGAAGACTATTATTAAGTGGTGCTGCGCAAATAATAGAATGGATGGGGTATTATACACAGCAACGGGGCACTTTTTTATTATATATCAATGGTGCTAATGGGATACAATTGGTTTATTGGTGTTTAGGTATTGGAATAATTTCTTTTTGGGTTTCGTATGTGCTTGCGTTTCAAACAGACTCGATTCAATTTAGACTAAGATGGATTATATATGGTATATTCTTTATTACTGTACTCAATATATTTAGAATCAGTCTTATTTTGATTGCTAATTATGTGCAGTACGCAAGCCTATTTGAAATGGATCATCACGATCTTTATAATATTATACTATATCTGATGTTGGGCGTATTATTGCTCATACATAAAAAGAAGCAATACCAAGCATAGGTTAATTCTTCTTTTTAAATCTTCGAGCGGCTACAAGTGCGCCACCTACTAAAAGAAAACTTACGCCGCCATCAACAGGAATAGCTGCATCTGGCGGAGGGCCACCAAAACCACCACCACTACCTGGGCCCCCTGGATCGTCTTGCGAACTCACTGTTCCATTTGACAGAAATGGATTATTTGTTGGGTCGGGGTCGATGGAAATGACAGCCGTGTCTACTGTAATTCGATTAAGTGTATCTATACTACCCCATACAGGCGATGGAGTTGTTGTTGGTATACCAAATTGTGAATAGCTTTTATTATTTAATAAAACAAGTATTAAAAAAATGGGTAAATAATATGTATGCTTGATTTTCATAACTGTGAATGCCTAATTTGTTGATACAATAATTGTTCCTGAATATCTCTTCTTCGTATCAACTTGCAATAGAACAGTTTTATAAATACCGGGCGCAATATTTTTATTGAATCTAATATTTTGGGTACTGGTGTTGCCAGTATGTTGAACTATTTGTGTTAGCATAGTATTTCCTTTCATATCCAATAAAGTGAATTGGTAGTTGCCAGGGTTCATTTTATTGAATTGAATATTTACGTTATTATTCGTTACTGGGTTTGGATAGTAAGCAATAGTTTTAATGCTATCGGCAGTTTCTAGTAGTATAGTATTACTATTCCAAAATGCTGCATCGTTTCTATATGTTTTTATTCGGTAATAGTTTTTAGGATTTGTAGCCATACTGTCTACTAACGACATTAGTGTATTTGATGAATCTGTATATATTCTTTTTAATACGGTATATTCAACAGCATTGGAGGATTTTTCTATATCATAGAACAAAATATCTGCGGCTGCATTATTATTGTTAACTGTCCAGCTAAGATTAGCGATAGTAGACACTAAGTTTCCTTTTAAACTAACGGATGTATTTGTAGTTGGGAGCGTAAATGGCTTTTTGAAAATTATACTGAATCTGTTAAAATAGGATGAAGAATCATTTGTTGAAATAGTAAATGAATGTTTGATTGTATCAAGGTCATTGCGAATGAATCGTTCACTAGCAGTGAATTTATCTTTTAGAAAAGCAAGATTGGTATTTGCATTGAACTCCTTTGGAATTAGGTTCAATGTATAGGGTTCATTATTGGTCATTTGCCAAAGACGAAGATTGATGGTATCAGTTGCAGCTGCTGGTTTTCTACTTTCAATGCTCAATAAGGTAGTGCCATTTGTAGTGTTTACAATCGCCATATTTTCATTGCCATTGGTAATTTTACCCGCATCTTCATTTGTAATTACAGCATTTGAATTATTTTCACCGAATAGCATGGTAGAGCCATCAAATACAACATGCCCTCTACCTGTAACATTTCTCATGAGAATGATCCCGAGTTTATTTAAAGGGGTTGTATTACCCGTATTAAATACATTCGTAGCGCTACTACTAATATTTTTATTGGATTCGGTTATTTTAACTGCCGGACTAGTACTACTATTATTGCGTATGAAAATTGCTTGTCCGGGTTGGATAAAATTATTTGTATTACCTACGCCATTGCTTGTTCCTGTTTCAGATCCACCACCACCTGTTCTTAACCATGTTGCATACACACCATTGATACCAAGGGTTGGGTCGAAATACCAATAGGTACTTTGTATGTTTGAAGTGCCTACATTGTCGAGTATTTTACCCCAACTTATAGGTGCCCAATATGGGTTAGCTATTAAACTAAAGCCAGTAGCGCTACTACTATTTAAGGTATAAGAAGAAGAATAAACACCATTTGAAACACCCGAGGTGGAATAAGTAACATCGCCATAAATTAATTGTCCAGTTGCTCTCAGTACAGTGGAAGTGTTCATTGTGGTTGGGGTTGGGGCCTGCCATAAGTCTACATTTCTATCACCCCGTATTAAAGTTCTATACCCTCTATAAGGATCGAGTCTTGTTGTTTTTGTATTGGTAATTGAAGGATAAGTAGTTCCATTATACGTATACATGGATACATTACCCAACTGTGTTTTATCCAGCCCCGTTGTAGCATCTACGCCTGCACTGCCAGCAACACCAGTTATGTGTGTACCTAAGTTGGCGGAACTTCCGCCAGCTTCTTGCCAGTTTTCAAAAATATAATTATTAAAAGTGTATACACCCGCACTCAAGTCTTTAAAACTTCTAAAGCCAGAAGGGATAAATCTTTCTGCTCTAATACCACCGATAGAACTATAAGTAATACTGGCTCCTGAACCAACAGCATCTACACGAGCTGTGTTTGAAATAGATGTAGATCTAAGGGCTAGTGTATTGTTGTTGGTAGTGAGAATACCATTGGTGAGTAATAGTGTATTGATGATATCAACCTGGCTTTGTAAGGTTGCGCCACCGCCCCCCGTTCTATTTAAAGTAAAAGTATGTAATTGATTTTCTGTACCCGATTGGCTAAATTTAATATTTGTTGTGCTTGCTGTGCTTCCAGAAACTGTAAGTTTTGAAGTAGATGAACCAATGAACCTTCCATTAGATACATCGGTAGTACCATTTAGGGTAAGGGTATTCCCGTTAATTGATAAGAAACCGCTTGAGTTAGTAATTGAAAGGATACCGCTAACTGTAAGATCGGTAGTAAGGGATTTTGTGCCAGTTCCGCTAATGGTGAGATTATTGTAAGCCAGATTGGGAATGTTTGCAGATCCATTACCACTATATTCAATGGTAGAACCAGTAAGTGTGTATGTGCCAGAACCAGGGGTGAAAGTACCACTAATAGTTACTGTTGCACCACTAATGATAGTTCTGTTTCCATTTGAAGTGTTTAATGTGCTATAGGTGCCAGGTTGAATTCTTTGAGCAGTAGTGCCATCATAGTTTACTTGAAAACTCCAACTAATACCAGCGGGTAAGTTATTGGTAGACGTACTGGAGGTTCTAAGCAAACCAGTTCCTGAAGTAGACATTGCCCCACCATCTGAAAGATAACTAGTAATTCCGGTAGTGGAGAAACGTAAAGTTGCACCATTAGAAATAGTTAGCATATCGGCAATATATACCACAGTACTACTAAATGTAACAGTAGCATTATTAGTTACAGTGAAATTTGAGAAAACAGCCCCAGCCCCATTTGTATGTGTTCCTGTTGTTCTCATCTCAAAATTTGAACCTGTTAAGAAGCTGAGATTCGTAGCTGTAAGGATAGTGGAATTAATATTAGTTGATAAAGCATGACGATACGTGCCATTATTTTCTATTTCAAAAAGGGTTCCTGTTCCGCTTGAACTAGTAAAACTAACTGCATGAGAAGCTGTGAGCATACCACCATTGGCAATTCTTAAAATACCCGCATTATCCACGCCAGCATCGTCGATATTCCATGTTCCACTTGTAGTTAATGTACTTCCATTTCTAACGATGAAAATATCACCAGTAACAAAATCAGCCGGACTAGCACCAGACCCATCTACATTAATGCCCCAAGTTGCAACATCATTAGCATTTCCTGAAGCTTTGGAATAATAAGTAGTTTGAGCGTTTGTAAAATTCGTTATTGCTAAAAGCAATACACAGATTGTTAAAAACTTAATGGTATGTTTTGAAAAAAACTTCATTTTTTTGAATAAGCTAATACATTGATTATAAATCTACTAGCTATTAGATACTCAAATTGAATCAATTGCTGCAAAAATACGGTCAAATATACCAAAAGCATTCTCTGAACGATATAATTACGATAATAAAGGGGCCAATTAATAAAAATTACCGTTTAATTGGTAGGGTGCGTAAATTTCAACATCAAATGTGTGTATTATGTGTATATTGAAACCCATGCAACAACCATAAACTAATTTGTATCTGAACAAAGTATATATTTGATATATCTATAATGTGCTTTCTCAGTTTTGTGACTGAGC
>JBDKJW010000096.1:0-12584 GCA_039796395.1 Bacteroidota bacterium | reverse complement strand
ATTTTAATGAAATAAGTTTTGGATGGGCAGGCGGCACAAAGTTAGGAGAACCTCATTACTACAGAATACAAGGCAAAACTTTTTTAATTGAGCTAGATAATACGCAGCACAACGCTAATCACGTTCATACAGTGTGGCGAGATTTTAATGGTGACTATGGAATTGACCTTTTGAAAGAACACTATAAAAATAGCAACCACCATAATAATGTATTAACCCCTAAAGGGCTGGAAAAAAAAGAAAAATTTTAATAGCAAATGCTCCTGCAACAATACACTCCAGATTGTGCAATAAATTTTAAGCGGAAACATGAATGGGCTAGGCTGCAGTACCAACAAATGAAATACGAATTGCATAAAAAATTAATCTAGATAAAAGAATCTACGCTAACCTGAAAGAGTAATACGTGAATGTTTTATTGATTCTATAATAGAAGAGGAGCGGAAAGTACTTTAATTATTTCTTATATTCAACTATGAAAAAAGCACTCTCCAAAGAAGAACAAAAAGAATTACTAGCCATACTCAAATTGCGGTTCACAAAATATATGCATCGCCATAAAGGTATAAAATGGGAAGATGTGGAAGCTAAACTAGTAAAGCAACCAGCTAAATTATGGTCGCTCAGCCAAATGGAAGCTACAGGTGGAGAGCCAGATATTATTGGCTATGACAAGAAAAGCGATAGTTATACTTTTTGTGATTGTGCTGCTGAAACTCCCAAAGAAAGAAGAAGCTGCTGCTACGATGAAGTAGCATTACATACACGTAAAGAAAATAAGCCTAAGCATAGTGCAATGGCTATGGCTGTAGCAATGGGTATAGAGATGCTTAATGAAGAACAATATCATCACTTGCAAAGTATCGATACATTCGATACCAAAACATCGAGCTGGATTCAAACACCCGATAATATCCGAAAGCTAGGCGGAGCCATCTTTGGCGACTTTCGCTTTGGCCGCGTATTTATCTATCATAACGGTGCAGAATCTTATTATGCTGGCAGAGGTTTTAGAGGTATACTAAAAGTTTAATTCTTCGTTTTAGCAGGCGTTGAATAAGGCGGTGCCTTAATTTCCATCGCTGGCGATTTACCCAAAGTTTGTAATAACTCTTTAACGGCCCTCTCTAACTGTGGGTCTTTACCCGCACGCAGTGAAATAGCATCTTGCCTTACTTCAATATCTGGCGCCACACCTTCATTCTCCGCTACCCATTTTCTATTGATAGGATCAAAAACAGCATTATCAGGTGCGGTTAAATAACCCCCATCTACCATTGAATAATGCACACTCGATTTTACCAAACCTCCCCATGTTCTTGCACCAATCAATGGCCCTACTTTTTGCTGCTTAAAAGCCCAAGGAAAATAATCGCCACCTGAGCCAGCTAATTCATTTATCAATAATGCTTTCGGCCCTAAAATACCTGCTGGTAAACGCATGGGCCTGCCATCGGGTACTTCATTCGTAAGTGCCCCACGTAGTGAACGATTCATTAAATCAACCATATAATCATCTAATAAACCCCCACCATTATAACGTTCATCTACAACAGCACCTAACTTATCTTGCTGTGCAAAATAATAGCGATTAAAACTAACAAAACCTGGTCCACCAGTATTGGGAACCCATATATACGCTAACTTACCACCACTTAAACTGTCTACCATTCTTCTATTATCTTCTACCCATGCTCTTTGTCTTAACGCTGTTTCGTTACGTATGGGTTTGATAACTTCTGTAGTATTGCCTTCGAAAACAGGGTTCTTATTAACGTGTATAACTGTTTGTAGATCAGCCGTACCATCCAACATTTTGTATGGATCTTCATTCGCTGTTAATTCCTTTCCATTGATGCCTACGATATAATCTCCTACAGCTATTTTAATACCTGGCCTATCAAGCGGACTACTTAATCCAGCATTCCAACTTTCGGTATTGTATATTCTTCCAATTTTCCAACGGCCTTTATCGGCTACTAAATCTGCACCTAATAAGCCCACACTTGAATTGTCTATAGCTGGATAATCACCACCACCTACAAAACTATGGCCCACACTTAACTCACCATTTACTTGATCTAAAATATACGTTAGATCATCTCTGTGTTTTATATAAGGAATCAAAGGAGCATAGCGAGTATACACTTCATCCCAATTTCTTCCATGCATATTGGCATCATAAAAGAAATCTCTTTCATAACGCCAAGCCTCGTTAAATATTTGTGCCCATTCTTCTTCGCGGTTTAGGTAAGTACGTAAATCTGTTTTTACATTTTTTGCATCGGCAGCGGCTGGTCCGCCAGTAGATGCAATCTTCCAACTGCCTTGTTGTTGAAATAATATTTTCTTTCCATCAGCCGACATACTAATGCCGTTAGCACCTGTTGTAAATTCTTTCGCCTCCTTACTTTCTAAAGTGAATTTTTGTAAGGAAGATGGTCTGTTGGCAATACGCTCATTAATAAACATGCTACCAGCAGGGCCGGCAATAATTTCTACATAATTTCTTTTTGGTAGGGGTAATGGAACGGTTCTGCGATCAATATCTGCGATATCTATAATTACTTCTTTATCGTCTTTGGGTTTTGCATCTGCAGCTTTTGGTTTTTCTTCCACTTTAGGTTTGTCGGTAGTTTTTGTATCAGCGGCTTTTGGCGCTTCTTCTGTTTTAGGCTTCTCTTCAGGCTTTACTTCTTCTTCGTCACTTGTTGGTTTAAAAGGAGATTGATCGGCCTTGCGTAAATTAATTACATAAGCTTCATATTCTGCCCTTGTATTTTGTGAGCTGGTATTTGCCCAACCACTCGCTAATCCTAATTCGGTACTCGCTAAAAAATACAAATGTTTATTATCTCTATCCCAAGCAGGAGAAAAGGCATCTGCAAAAGGATTGGTTAAGCTTAGTATATTTTTTGTTTTTACATTCCAAGCTTTAATACCTCGGAGCATATTTGATCCTGTTTTGCTATAAGCCAACCATTGCGCATCGGGGCTCCAGGTAACACCCATATTACCTCTTTCAATATTAATACCACCTACATCAGCCGTAGTAATATTTCCATTTGCTAACTCAACCACTTGCACGCGTAAATCATCGTCTACAAAAGCAATATATTTTCCATCGGGGCTCCAATTAGGTTCCCATATCATTTTTGATATGCCAATAGAAATACTACGCGTTTTACCCATACCATCTTGTGGCGCAATCATCAATGCATATCCTTTGCCACCAGCATCACTAAACCAAGCAATTTCATTGCCCTTCGGCGACCATATAGGTGCTCTATCAGCTGCGGTACTTGTTTGTGTGATATTGCGTACATCTCCATTTTCAATGGGTGCCGTAAATATTTCGCCACGCGCTTCTATTACGGCTCTTTTCCCTGTTGGACTAATACTAGCCGATTCAATTCTTCTACCTACATTTTCCCAACGGGCTGTAGCCCATGGAAAGTCGCCCACAACGGTAATGGCTAGCTGCGTATTATTGCTGCCATTTAGCTCTGTAGTGTGTAACAAACCTTCTCTTTCGTACACTAATTTTTTTCCATTGCTTGATAACCATTTTATATCGGCGCCTTTAAAAGAAGTGATCGCGGTAACTGCTTTTGTATTTGTATTATAACGCCAAATATTGGCTACACCACCATCTCTATCACTGAGGAAATAAATATTTTCGCTAATCCATATAGGTTGAATATCGATGGTTCGATTATTGGGTAATAAAGTTTCGTTTTGTGTAGCAAGGTCGAGGATAATAAGTGGTGTATTTTGACCGCCACGGTAGGCCCTCCATTCTACATCCCAACGATCCATTTTGTCAACAATTAACTTAGTACCATCGGGGCTATAACTAGCATCATTACCCCATTGGTGGGAGAGTAATTTGCTTGGTCCGCCTATTGCCGGCACCGACCATAAGCGCATGTGTGCTGTAGGGGCAGTTTCTCTTTCAGAAGCATACAAAATGTTTTTTCCATCCACACTCCAGCCTCTGGCAATAGCATTTGCGGCGTGCCAAGTTAGGCGTGTTGCTTCTCCACCTTTAGCAGATACTACATATACTGCATTAGTTCCACTTCGGTTACTGCTAAATGCAATCCATTGTCCATCGTGCCATTCAAATCACTGATCCATAAATCGGCGCCATAAATAAATGTGATTTGTGACGCGCTTATATCGGGCTGTCTGAGCAAGCGAGTGCCCTGTGCTTTTGTGTTGTTACTTATGATTAGTGTAGTAAGAAGTAAAGTTAATTGTAGTAGATAGAAAGGTTGTTTTCCAACTAAATATTTCATGGCAGATAGTTTTATAGAGCTAACAAGGTACGAAAAATAGAATGTTTACCATACCGCTTATACATTAGTGTATGAGTAGCTTAGTTTATTGATCTTCCTCTTCCAAATAGAACTTACTCTTCTCTATTAGTTGCTCATCTTCAAAAAGCTCATAATTAAACCAACCGGCGCGAAGAAAATTCCCTTTTTCAAGTATTAGTGGAGAGGTACCAATTTCAGTTAGATTGAATAAAACGGTACCATCTACATCATAAATGAGCATGCTATAATGATGTTTATCTATGGCTGGTAATTGAATGAGTACATAGCCTTTAGGGTGTACGCTTACATGAAGTGGTTTAGTAATGGGAGATTTAGTGTTGGAAATAATAGGTGTACTTTTTTTAGGCTCATCAACGATTTCAGCTGTGCCTAATTTTTTATCGTGTAGGGCTTGTGCTTTGGTGAAAATTGTTTTGCCACCACGTAATGTATAGCTGATGCGATAATAAGGAGTAGTATTTGCAGGAATATTTTTGTCGATATAATCATTCTCATCCATATCGGGATGCGTGGCTGAACGTATGGTAGTGAATGTTTTTTGGTTATCGATACTTCGCTGAATAAGTAATTGTACGCAATTGCGATGTGGGTTACGCCAACTGAGTTTGATGTTTTTTTGTTTAGTAGTACGCATAGCGAAATGAGGAAGGGTTGGTTGCGAGAAAGTGGCAACAGCCAATAGAAAACAAACTAATAGTAAACAACCCTTTTTCATGAGGCTAAAGATATCGGTTAATTTAGAAAAGCAATTCATGGTTTTGTAAGGAATGATTGCCCTGTAAGCCACCGCTATGAATGAGGAGTATTTTACTATCCGTAGGAAAATAATTTTGCTCCATTAAATGCAGGGTAGCATAGCAGAGTTTGGAAGTATACACAATATCTGTGGGGATGGTTGTTTGTTCCCAGAAATTATTCATAAAGTTGAGTAAGTTGGTGGGGTGTTTAGCATAGCCACCGAAATGATAATCGTGAACCGTTTTCCAATTAGTGGCATATGGGTTGATGAGTAAATGTTGAATGGCATTATTCAGTTCTTTATTTCCTTTGAGTACACTTATACCCGTAATTTGTTGATGGGGTAGGGAGGCGTTGATGAGTCCGGCCATCATGGTACCCGTACCGCAAGCGCAAACAATATGGCTAAAGTTTTCGCAGCCTGTTATGCGGAGGATATCTGCGGCGCCTTCGGCGCCGCCATTCCCATACCCACCTTCGGCAACCCATAACCAATGATGATTTTTATATTGCACTATTATTTTCTCTTTCGCGCTAAATTCATCTCGTGTTACAAAATATAATTGCATCCCATATTCGCGCGCTTGTACCAATGTAGTAGAACTTCCCCCTTCTCCCCGAATAAAACCTACGGTGGCAATACCCGCAAGCTTACCCGCATAAGCTAATGCCACAATATGATTGGAATAAGCACCTCCAAAACTGGCTATAGCTTCCACCTTTTTGCTTTTAGCTTCCTCCATATATCCCTTCAGCTTAAACCACTTATTACCACTAATAATCGGATGCACTTTATCGAGCCGCAATACAGATAATGTAACATTCGGCAATGAAAATGCTGTGATTTCCTCAATTACTGCTGCTTTTACATCAACCATCGTTAAATTGTTTGTGATAAAATAGGAATGATATAGCTTCGTGCCGCGTAAAAATACAATATGAAACCTACCCTCGTAATATTAGCCGCAGGAATGGCCAGCAGATACGGAAGCATGAAACAAATCCAAAGCTTTGGTCCGGATGGAGAAACCATCATGGACTATTCTATTTATGATGCTATCCGCGCAGGTTTTGGTAAAATAGTATTCATTATTCGCGAAGAATTTGCCGACCAATTCAAAAATATATTTGAGCCCAAACTCAATGGTAAAATCGCTACCGATTATGTATACCAAGATTTACACGCTTTTACCAATGGGGTGGCTTTTAACCCCGAAAGGCAAAAACCTTGGGGTACCGCACATGCCGTGCTTTGTTGTAAAGGAAAAGTAAATGAACCCTTTGCCGTAATTAATGCCGATGATTATTATGGTGCCGATGCGTTTGTACAAGCCAATGATTTTTTGATAAATCGTTGTAATGAAGAAACCTATGCATTGGTTGGGTATCAACTCAAAAAAACATTGAGTGAAAATGGGAGTGTGAGTAGGGGTGTTTGCACAGCTGATGAAAATCATAATCTTACCAATATTACCGAGCGTACAAAAATCTATAGAAAAGACGATCAAATTGTATTTGAAGAAGAAGATGGTACTCATGTATTGCCCGAAGAAAGTCCGGTGAGTATGAATTATTTTTGCTTCGCACCCGGCTTTATCAATCTCTGCGAAAAATTATTTACTGATTTTATTGCTACCCGTGGTAATGAATTAAAATCCGAATTCTTTATTCCCTTTGCAGCTAATTATTTCATCGAACATAAAATGGGTGTGCTGAAAGTATTGCCTACATCTGCGCAATGGTTTGGCGTAACCTATAAAGAAGATGCACCGGGCGTACAAGCGTCTATTAATAAATTGGTGAACGAAAGTATTTATCCTTCAGCATTATGGAAATAAAAAAGGGAACCATCGCTGATTCCCCGTTTCTCTTGCTTGCTTATAATTATTTTCCGTAAGCTTTTACATAGTATACACAGTCTTCTACTTTGCTGATCTGCTCTTTTCTTTCCATCCCCTTTAGCGTAGATTTTGTAGGCATTTTTAAATTGTCGAATACTTTATCGCTTTTATGTAAGCTGTCTACTAATGTGTAAATATTTTTAGATTTTACCGCGAAGGCAACGCCATCGGCACGTAGCTGGCGTGTACTTAGTACACCAATAATATCCCCGGCTTTATTAAATACGGGTGCACCCGAATTACCAGGGTTAGCACTAATTTGTATTTGATAAGAAAGGGTATCGCCATTATAGCCCGATTTAGCACTCAAATAACCCATCCCGTATACAATATCATTTCTTGGATAACCCAAAGTAAAAATCTCTTCTCCTAAATCAGCATTCGATTTGCGAATAGCATAAGGAATATGCTTAACTGGGATATACTCGGGGTCATTAATCATTAGAATAGCTAAATCCTTAGCATGATCAATATGTACGATCGATGATTTAAATTCTTCTCCCTTATTATTTACAACTACTGCACCCGTACCTTTTAATACGTGTGCATTGGTAACGATGTATCCTTTATTGCTAATTAAAAAACCAGAACCACCACTCAATAAACGAGCGTTAGAAGGTATTTTGCTTGTAACTTCTTTAATAACAGCACCTTGGTATTGTTGATTTTTCTTAACCGCTTCTAGATCTTTACCTAACTGCTCCAATTTTGGATCATTTACGGTAGAAGAAAAATAAACCGCCAATCCACTGATGAATAAGGCAATAACCCCACCAACAGAAGCTGCAATAGCAGTTACTTTTTTGTATTTATTCCAAAACTGAACAACCTTTCCTTTAGCGCTTAATTCACCGCCCTCATTCAAATCGCCTCTTTCTAATAAATGTGCATGTATTTCGTGCAAGCTATGTTTGATATTTCTGCGTGTAGCATATATATCCATTTCATGGAGAAACATATTATGCTCCACCACCATTTGGTCGATCTCAGGTGTTGTTTTCCTGAGGTTCTCGAAATAGGCACGCTCTTCAGCGCTCATTTCTCCGTTCAGGTATCTTTCGATGGCCTCTAATAATAAAATATCATCCATAGTACTTACTCTCCAATATTATATTGCGCGAAGAATAGTTTCTTTAAGCGCATCAAACATTTATATTTCTGGTTCTTGGCATTATCGGCATTGGTATATCCAAATTCGGCAGCCAAAGCATTCATATCTAATTTTTTGAGGTAATAACCTTCTAATAAACTCTTACAAGGTTCCCCCAAACTATGTAATGCCCGATCCATTATACTGAAATCGGCATTTCTTTTTTCGTGGGCTTCAAGATCTTCCTCAACAGCCACTGTTTCATCGAGCCCATCCACTGAATGAGTGTAACGCCCCAATTGCTGAAGTCTTTTGAGCCAAAGCCGCCTGCATACGGAATATACATAGGTTTTAATTGAACAGGTTAAGACAAATGATTCGCTTTGTGCTTTTTCATACAGGGCAATCATTGCTTCCTGAAAAATATCCCTTGCTTCATCGTACGATCCATTATTGTTAAGAACATAAACCTGAACCATATTAAAATTATCTTTATATATGGTTTCAATTGCCTTCGAATTGTTGTTGGCCAATCCTTTTAATAATGCTTGTTCGTTTGTATCGCCTTTCACTATCTGTGCTTTTAATACAGTGAGGGGGGTAAAAGTAACCCAAAGTAACCCTAAAATATTTTTTTAAAAAAATTGCTTACCAAAAGGTTACCTTTTTCTCATTTCTGTATTAACCATTAATTATTCAAATTAAAAAAAACAAAAAATGAAAAAGTTATTATTTGTTCTTGTTATTGGCGCTTTCGCAGCCTGTGGTTCTGGTGAAAATAAAGAAGCTAAAGTTGATTCTCCTGCTACTACAGTAGATACAGCTGCTGCAACTGTTGATACAACTGCAAAAGCTGCTGTTGATACAACTGCAAAAGTTGATACGGCTGCTAAGAAGTAATTATATAGGCTACAAGATGTGAATGGTAAAGTGAGCTTGCCTAAGAAACGTAGCCAAACCTTTTTTTCATATGGCAAGCAATCGTTAGAGGCCGCTCCGTTTCCACGGAGGGGCTTTTTTATTGAATTGGGTTATAGTATACTAACGAACGGTAGTTTAAAAAATGTAAAATTGTTTTTTCAGATTATAATCATTAGCTATATTTACAGCAGATGCAAAAAACAACAAATACCTGGTTCTATTTTTTTGGTTATTTCTACTTTAGAAAGAGTAGCCGGGTCCTTTTTGCAAAAGCTTAATACTTTTAAAACAATCATAAGGTCCCGGTTAAATACCGGGATTTTTTTTTATTATGGTTCAAGAGAAAAAAAATAGTACAATAGTTACAAAACCAATCTGTATTCAAGGATACGAAGGCAGTTTTCACCAAGTTGCTGCCCGTTACTTTTTTGGTAAATCTGTAGCAGTATTACCCTGCGCCTCTTTTAGAGAATTGGTTAAAAAGGCAGTTGATCCTAGCTTGTCTGCTGGCGCGGTGATGGCTATTGAAAACTCTATCGCAGGAAGTATTTTACCTAACTATAATTTATTGCAGAAATCAAATCTGCAGGTAATAGGCGAGGTTTATTTATCTATCAGTCAAAATTTATTAGTAAATAAAGGGGTAACGCTGGCTGATATTCGGGAAGTACATAGCCATCCAATGGCCATTTTGCAATGTCTCGATTTTTTAGAAGAACATAAGTATAAACTCATTGAAACGGAAGATACAGCATTGAGTGCTAAACATGTACAACAGCATAAAAGCAAACATGTAGCGGCCATTGCCAGCAAACTCGCCGCAGAATTATTTAACCTCGATATTATTGCCCCAGATATTCAAACACAAAAAAATAATATCACCCGTTTCTTAGTGTTAGAGCCCGGAAAAAAAATAATTGAAGTGGAAGATGCAAATAAAGCTTCACTCTACTTTCAAACAGATCACTCCAAAGGAATCTTAGCCAAAGTATTAGGCACTATTGCGAATGGAAATATCAATCTTAGTAAACTGCAAAGTATGCCCATACCGGGCAGTACGTTTAAGTATGGCTTTTATGCTGATATGGAATTCGACAATATTTCGGCCTTGCATAAAGTATTACAAAAAATTGAACCACTTACCAATAGCCTGAAACTATTTGGTGCATATAAAAAAGGAAAACCGGTTAAAGGATAATGATGAATATTACAAAAGCAAATAGATTAGCGGGTATTGGCGAATATTATTTTTCGCAGAAATTACGTGAGATAGATCAACTCAATAAAGCGGGTAAAAATATTATTAACCTAGGTATTGGTAGCCCCGATTTACCGCCACACCCTTCCGTTATAAAAGTATTGGCGGAAGAAAGCCAAAAGCCAACTGTTCATGCATATCAATCATATAAAGGATCACCCATTTTACGCAACGCCATAGCTACTTGGTATACTAAATGGTATGGTGTTTCAGTAGATGCTGATACGGAAGTGCTTCCGCTCATTGGTAGTAAAGAGGGGATCATGCATATCTGCATGACTTACCTCAACGAGGGCGATACAGTTTTGATCCCTAACCCGGGTTATCCTACCTATACCAGTGCAGTAAAATTAGCGGGTGGCAAGCCTGTTTATTTTGAATTGAGCGAAGCGAGTAATTGGGAACCCGATTTTGAAGCGTTGGAGAAAACAGATTTATCGGCGGTAAAATTAATGTGGGTAAACTATCCACAAATGCCTACAGGTAAACCTGCTTCACGTACACTCTTTGAGAAATTAATTGCTTTTGGAAAAAAAAATAATATTCTTATTTGTCACGATAACCCCTACAGTTTTGTACTCAATGATAAACCGCTGAGTTTGCTAGCTATTGAAGGGGCAAAAGAAGTGGCCATTGAATTAAACTCTTTAAGTAAAAGCGCAAATATGGCGGGCTGGCGAGTAGGTATGTTATGCGCGGCGAAAGAACGTATTGAAGAAATTCTCACATTTAAAAGCAATATGGATAGTGGGATGTTTTTGCCTATTCAATTAGCAGCTGCAAAAGCGCTAACATTAGATGAAACATGGTACCAAGAACTCAACACTATTTATACAGCTCGCAGAAATAAAGTATTTGAATTATTAGATCTTTTACAATGTAGTTATAGCAAAGAACAAACAGGCATGTTTGTATGGGCGGCTATTCCTGTAACCTATAAAGATGGATATGCATTAAGTGATCATATCTTATATAACGCAAATACATTTATCACACCGGGTGGTATCTTCGGATCAGCAGGAAATAATTATATAAGAATTAGTTTATGCGGATCGGTTGAGAAATTTGAAGAAGCGATTTTGAGGATAAAGGGTATAGGGTATAAGGAATAGGTTATAGGGTTTATAGAGTGTCACCCTGAGCTTGTCGAAGGGTAGACCAAGTAAATAAGTAACTAAGTAAATAAGTAACAAAGTAAAAACGGACTTCCCGACTAAAATAAAATGATAGTAACGATTATAGGTACTGGTTTAATAGGCGGCTCGATGTCGTTGGCATTGCAGCGGAATGGCTTTGCCTCTCGTGTTTTAGGCGTGGAACTTAATCCCGAACACGCAGCAAAAGCAATTGAGCTTGGATTAGTACATGAAATTGTTTCATTAGATGAAGCCATGCAACAAGCCAAGTTAATTATTCTCGCTACACCAATTAATGCGGCTGAACAATTATTACCGGCTATTTTGGATCTTGCTACGCAGCAGGTAATTATGGATGTTGGTTCTACTAAAAAATCTATTTGTGATGCAGTTGCCAACCATCCTAATCGTGCTCGTTTTGTAGCCACACACCCTATGTGGGGTACGGAAAATAGTGGTCCGGAAGCGGCTGTTGAACCTGCATTCACTAAAAAAGCTACCATTATTTGTAGTAAAGAAGATACAGATTCGGACGCCCTTGCATTGGTAGAGCAAGTATACCAACTACTAGATATGCACTTATTGTATATGAACGCGGCCGATCATGATATGCATGTAGCTTATATTAGTCATATTTCACATATAACTTCATTCGCACTGGCAAATACGGTATTAGAAAAAGAAAAAGAAGAAGACGCCATATTTGAGTTGGCTAGTGCTGGTTTTGAAAGTACAGTACGTTTAGCTAAAAGCAACCCGTCCATGTGGGTACCTGTTTTTATGCAAAACAGAGATAATGTGCTCGATGTGTTGAATGAACATATCGCACAATTGAGAAAATTTAAGTCTTGTTTGGAAAAAGAAAATTATGCCTACTTACAAGAATTAATAGAAAATGCAAATGGCATAAAAAGAATATTAAAGTAGCAAAGCCCCTATAATAGAGTACCTTTGCGCAAAATTTGAAAATATGAGTACGACTTTTGAAGGGTTGGGAATTGATGAGCGATTGATTCGGTCAACCAAAGAACTGGGGTATGTGACCCCCACAGCAATACAGGAACAGGCGATTCCGGTGCTGCTGAGCGGCACCAAGGATTTTATAGGATTGGCGCAAACAGGAACAGGTAAAACGGCAGCTTTTGGCTTACCGTTATTACACATTATTGATGCTGCAGCAAAATTTCCGCAGGCACT
>JBDKJW010000095.1:0-8490 GCA_039796395.1 Bacteroidota bacterium | reverse complement strand
CATGTTGTAATTGCCAATGATACTTGCAGAAACATTGATAAGTACCTCACCCAACTAGCGATGGATAAAAATTTTTCGGGTGGACTGCTGATTATCAAAGACGGGAAGAAAATTTTTAGCAAAGGATATGGCTGGGCAAATAAGGAAAAGAAAATTCCCCTTACCCCTTCAACACTAATTTCTATGGGTAGCATTACAAAAGCATTTACGGCTAGCGCTATAATGAAATTAATAGAACAAGGCAAAATGTCTACCAACGATCCGTTACAAAAATTCTTTCCAACAACGCCTACGGATAAAGCCAATATTACGATTCATCAATTACTCACCCACTCTTCAGGATTTCATGAGTTCTTAAAAGATGATGGAGGCGACTATGAGAAAATTGAAACGGAAAACTTTTTGCAAAGAGCATTTTCAGAGCCACTATTGTTTAAACCCGGAGAAAAAGCTGTTTATACGAATGTGGGGATGAGTATTCTTGGAATCATTATAGAAAAGGTTTCAGGAATGAACTATGAAGCCTTTTTAAAACAGTTTTTATTTGAACCCATCAATGTTCATAGTATTGGCTATCACAGTACGAGTGTAAATAACGATTATATTGCCCATGGCTATAAAAATGGGAACGATTGGGGAACAATTCCGCAACATATTGCAGTAGCTGGCAATCAACCTTATTGGAATCTGAAAGCAAATGGAGGACTGGAAGCATCGTTAAATGATATCTTTCTCTGGGCAAATGCAATTACGAATCATACCGTTTTACAAGAAGCCAGTATTCAGAAAATGTTTACGCCTCATATAGCTGAAGATGGATATAATGGGCAATCTTTCTTTGGCTATGGCTGTAATATTTCTAAGAGCAGACGCGAAACTAAAATGATAAATAATGGTGGCAGTAATGGAATTTATTTTGCACGACTTATTCGTTTTCCTGAAGAAGGACTTGTTTTTTATATGGCCACCAATGAAAGCTCGATAAATACAAATATGGTTTTGCCCAATATTACACAACTGTATTTTAAAGGTATTATTGAGCAAGATGCAATACTTGTTGCGGCAAAATTTGAAACCCCAGAAGCAGCAAAAATTTACAATATACTCGTACAAACAAAAACAAATAACCTTGGCAAGGAGCTCGATCAACAAAAAATGAGCATAGCTGATGATATGATTTTGCTGGAAGTTGGCCAGCGCTTAATACAAGAAATGAAAACCAATGAAGCCTTGTTACTTTATAAATATTACACAGATTCTTTCCCAAACATAATTGTGGCGTGGAACGACCTTGGAGATGTTTATCAATTGAAAAATAATAAAGAAGAAGCAATCAAGTGTTATCAACAAGCATTGAAATTAAGACCCAATAATCAACGAGCAAAAAACAGCCTTGAAAAACTTGGCATATCCCATTAATAAACCCAAAACTATGAAAATCAAACACTTTATAATCGGAATGATACCCTTACTTATTGTATGGGTTCCGGTAATTGCCAAGGGCAACACCATATTTGCTGATACTCTGCGTAAAGGCACATTCATTTTACATAAATTTCAACAGCCCATTGGAAAGGAACACTATTCAGTTATTGCATTTGGCGACTCTCTACAACTCAATTCAGATTTCAAATTTAATGACCGGGGAAGAGATGTTCCATTGCATACTACTTTAGTTTCTCATAAAACAGGAACACCAAATTATTTTGTATCGAAGGGCAAAACATCTCGGTTTTCAACCGTTGATTCAGAAGTACGAATAATCAATAAAGATTCAGCAAGTATTCGGGTTGATGCAAAAACAGAACTCGTGAAAATTGCACCGCAATATTTCATGATCAATGGATACTCACCCGTTGCTATACAAATGCAATTAGTAAAATATTGGAAAGAGAAAGGGAAACCTAGCGTATTACAAATATACCCAACTGGCAAACTAAATATTAAATTTTCAGGACTGGATACTGCATATATAAATGGCTCTCAACTAATATTGGAGAGATATTTTGTGGGTGGACTTATTTGGGGCAACGAAATGATTTGGACTGATCAAGTTGGGCATTTAATTGCTTTATTTACAAACGATGCAGAGGGAGATAAGTTTGAAGCCATTGATGAACCCTATGTTTCCTTGCTGCCATCATTAATTGCTAAAGCAGCACATTATGGAATATTGAATTTTCAGTTGGCAAATGAAAATAGTAGTAGATCTATTGCCTTATTAAATGGGACTATTGTAGATGTAAATTCAGGAAATCTAATTCACAAAAGCGTTATCCTTATAAAAGATGGCATTATTCAAAAAATTGGCAAGGCCGAAGAACTTAGAATCCCGCCAAATACACAAACCATTGATGTATCAGGCAAAACAATATTACCAGGCCTTTGGGATATGCACGCACATTTTCAACAGGTAGAATGGGGGCCAGCGTATCTTGCTGCTGGAGTTACAACAATTAGAGATTGTGGCAATGAATTCGATTTTATTAATTCAGTTAAAAATGTAATTGATAATAATAACGGTATTGGCCCGAGAATTATTAAGGCAGGAATTATAGACAGTGATGGCCTGATGGCTATTGGAATAATACACGCGAATAGCGAAGAAGAAGCACGAGGGGCTGTACATAAATATAAAGATGCCGGATACGAACAAATTAAACTCTACAGTTCTGTAAAACCTGAGTTAATTAAAATTATTGCGGATGAAGCACATAAACTTGGCCTTACAGTAACTGGCCATGTACCCCAAAATATAAGTGCAGTAGAAGCCATTAAACGCGGACAAGATCAAATAAATCATCTTCAATTTGTATATAGGGCTTTGGTGGCAAATAAACGCGGGAAGCTTGATACGGCTGATTCAACTGCAAAAAACGTTTTGCGCTTGCTTGTAGAAAAGAAAGTTGTGATAGATCCAACTTTGGGTGTATATGAGTGGGATATGAGGCCTACCAGCCAACCTTTAGATGCATTCGAACCAGGGGTTAACAATATAACTGAAAATTTAAAAGTGATATTTCGAAATTTCGGCTTGCCAATAGATGAAGCAGAAAAAGCTAAAACATATTTTGAAAATCTCAAAGAAGTGCTATTGGCAGTTCACCGAGCTGGAATTCCAATAGTTGCTGGTACAGATATGTTGATTCCTGGCTACTCTATTTTTAGAGAATTAGAACTATATAACCAAGCGGGCTTAACTCCTTTGGAAGCAATTCAAACTGCCACTATCGTTCCAGCAAGCGTAATGAAAAAAGATATGGAGCTGGGATCAATAACTGAAGGGAAAAAAGCAGATCTAATAATTCTTGAAGCTAACCCACTTGAAAATATTTCAAATATACGCAAGATAAAAACGGTAATAAAGAATGGGAAAATATACGACCCTAAAGCATTGCGTGTTTTAGTTGATTTTAAACCCTAAAAATATGCACAATAACACTATACAATTCCTTTCCCTCGAACCTTTTGTTCCATCAGGAGCAGACTTTAATAAAGCAAAGAATTTCTTTCTAGCACTTGGCTTTACCATTAATTGGGATGTGGGTGATTATATAGGCTTTCAAAAAAATGAATGCCGATTTATTCTTCAACACTATGATAAAAAAGAGTTTGCTGAAAATTTTATGATCAGTGTTAAAGTAGCTGATATCGATGCATTTGAACTAGAACTACAGCATAAACAAATAGCGGAAAATTTTGGTGTGAAAATTAGTAAAATTCTGCAACAGCCTTATGGTAGGGAACTAAATATTATTGATCCGGCTGGTGTTTGTTGGCATTTTGTTGCGCAGTAAAATAATAGCGCGTTATAAACAATCATAACGCGATTTACGCGCCTTCTCCTTAAACGGATGAATTTGGAGTAACAAATAGCCACCTCCATTAATCATTGGATCTTGCTTCAAAAATAATTTTATATCATGAACACCCATTATTAATGGTCCGGCTTTAAACGCTGCCCCGGTCCAGAATTGTCCCTGAGTATTATATTGAAGCGGTAAGTAAATTCCCCAATTTCTTGTCTCCCAGCGCGGTGTTAGGGTTAATAGGCTAAGCTCGCGCAGGTTCATGGTTTTGCCATAAGTACTGCTATATAAGTTGAGGCTTGCTTGTGCATTGATAAAGATATTTTTGCCAAGGGAATGATCTGAATTAATGATTACCCTAGTGGGCATTCGCATTTTAAAAGTTGGTGGTAAAGCAGTTGTGGTATCAAATAGCGTGGCTAGTGAATCGCGTAAACCTTTTGCATCTACAACACCTTGCAGTTTGTTTGATATTTGCCAATCTTCTAAACTGGTTTTTGGGTTGCCAAAGTTACCCGTGTATTCACTTGTTTTAAATTTGGCAAAACCAATATCAAGAATACTAATGCCTAATTTCCAATTGTATTGTCGAGGTTCATTTTCTTCTCCATTATACTCATCCTTAAACCAAATAAATTCTGCACCTATGCTTAGGCCAAATGCAATGGGCGTATTTTTTACAAATTGCTTGAGGTTGCCTCCCGTAGTTATATATGGGCTCCATGAATCATAATTGGATGAATAGGCATAGGCAACACCACCATTTGTTATTTGGTAGGCGGTATCAAAATTTGTTGTAGATTCTAAATAGCTTAATCTATTAATAGATGCATAAGCGCCAGAGATACCCTTCATTATCTGTAATGTAGCACCCATATTTATTTTACGCAGTGGCGTTTCAAACAATGTTCTTCCATAGTTGAGATCAAATTCAAGCCAACCTGCATGCTTACTATTAACATCTATATAATTCGTTGTTCTATTTGCTTTTAGAAATTGATGAAAACTAGTGATGCTATCATCATAAGCAAATGGGTTTGCTTTAATATGATTAAGTGTTCTAAATCGGATACCTCCGCCAATTACCGATTTGTGATTGAGCTTATACATACTATTCAACAAGCCAATATCGATAGTAGTATGGATAGTGCGACTTTGCGTTCCTGGAATTAATATGGCTTCTGTATTTGAAACAGAAGGAAATTTGAAGTCTTTAAGATAAAAGGCATTGGTAATAAAGGCAGTATTCAAATTGAAAAGGGTAATATCCCAAGCATGTCGTGAATTTACATTGGCCGCAGGGTTATTAAAAATAGCCGTAGCGCCTGCATAATCCGAACCGTGAAGCGCATGGTACTGCTGTGCGCATATGTTTATACTTGCGCAGAAAATTGTAAGTGTAATTAAAAGCCCAATGGAAATAAATCGAATACGCACTTTTACATAACGAATGGCTTGTTTTTTTATTCGTTTTTAAGGCCCTATTCTCAAAATAAAATCCCCCCGTAGAAACGGGGGGATTTACGATTGCTTGCCATTATAGAGAGTCTTCAAATTCGATTGATAATGTGAAGATAACGACAAAAATTATATAAAGTATGTTTTTTTATAATTTTACCTAAAATGTATGTTTTGCTTCAACAAAATGAATTTTTGGTTAAATTTTATTATATGTAATTATTTTTAATATGATAAAATAATTAATTATTTTCTCCCTGGATACTGTTGAATGGCAACCGCCAAACAATCCATAGATTTATTCAAATCATTGATATTCAATACGTAAGCAAGTCGAACTTCTTGTGTACCCAAACCCTCAGTACCATAAAAACCGGTTGCCGGTGCTAACATAATGGTTTGGCCTTCAAAACTAAAATCTTCCAATAACCACTGGCAAAATGTATCTGCATCATCAATCGGTAATTTGGCAATAGCATAAAAAGCACCCCCTGGGTTCGGACAAAATACCCCCTCCATTTCATTTAATCGGCGCACAATTAAATCTCTTCGACTTTTATATTCTGCTTTTGTGGTATTAAAATAATCTGCTGGTAAATCAACGGCAGCTTCACCGGCTATTTGGGCAAAACTGGGCGGACTCAACCTGGCCTGTGCAAATTTCATCGCAGCATCCAATACCTGTTGGTTCTTGGTAACAAAAGCTCCAATTCTTCCTCCACAAGCACTGTATCGCTTACTAATAGTGTCCATAATAATCACATGCTCATCTACCCCCGTTAAATGCATGGCACTTACCTGATGCCCTTCATAACAAAACTCTCTATACGCTTCATCAGAAAACAAGTACAAATTATGCTTGATAATCAGCGCCTTTAATTGCTCCATTTCCTCCTTACTATATAAATAGCCTGTAGGGTTATTGGGGTTACAAATCACAATGGCCTTGGTACGCGCTGTGATCTTTTTTTCCATTTCACTTATTGGGGGCAATGCAAAGCCATTTTCAATATGCGATGTAACAGGCACAACGGTAACACCAGCCGCTACGGTAAAGCCATTATAATTGGCATAAAAGGGTTCTGGAATAATTACTTCATCCCCAGCATCTAAACAACTCATAAAACCAAAAGCAATGGCTTCACTACCACCAGTTGTTACAATAATTTGATTGGTATTAACCGTAATACCTACAGAAGCATAGTAATCAACTAATTTTTTGCGATAACTCTCATTACCCGCACTGTGACTGTATTCCAGCACTTTGAAATCGCTCTGGCGAACAGCATCTAATACTTGCTTGGGGGTTTCGATATCTGGCTGACCAATATTTAAGTGATAAACCTTAATTCCTTTTTTCTTGGCCGTTTCTGCATAAGGTACCAATTTACGAATAGGTGAGGCAGGCATGGCTTGGCCACGCAATGAAATCGTTAGCATAGTAATTCAATTATTATTTTCCTTTCGCTTTTGTATCTATCACTTCACCCTCAATTGTAAGTAGATAGGGCTGGGTAGAATGCGCGAATTTTACATCTACATTTTTCTTGAACACACCCAAGGCAGCTGCATTATAGGTTACTTTAATAGTACCCGTTTTACCTGCTGCAATAGGCGCTAATGAATAAACGGGCTTGGTACAGCCACATTCTGCATTCGCAAATTCAATAACTACAGGTTTAGTAGATTTATTTGTATAAGTAAATGTGTATGTAACCGGAACATTTAATTTCACTTTACCAAACCCATGTTTTACTTCTTTAAATGCAATATCTTTTTGCGCAAAAACACCCACACTCAACAAACATAAAACGGCTGTAACAAATAATGATTTCATACTAATCTATCTTTAATGTATTTTATTTTCCTTTTGTTTCTTGAACACCTTCGCCGGTAAAACTAACCTGTTTTACAATGCCGCCCGATAAAAAAATATCCGTATATCGTACAAACCTACCCATTACTGATCCATTAAAACGGATAGTAATATTGATTGATTGTCCGGGCCCAAATACCTGATTTGGCACAAAACTCGGCGTAGTACAGCCACAACCTGCTTTTACATTTTCTAGCTTTAAACTATCCATACCCGTATTGGTAATGGTTACAACATATTCAACCGGTTTACCATAGGTAATTTTGCCTAATTCGTATTTTTCATTAGACACGGTAAAGGGTTCCTTGGTTTGCGAACAAGCCACTGTACTTACAATAGCCATCAAAAGGGTAAAAAATAAGCTCTTCATACCACGAATTTACTGCCTAAAATTAGCATTTTGCTACTTAAACGGTTATCTTCAAATAAAAACTGCTTTTTTTAACTTTTGGCTGGAAATGGGGATAAACTAATTATTGTTAGTCTTTAACTTCCTACCATTATTTTTGCCGTATGGAATCTGCTAGCTCAATTCAACTAAAAGACGATATGCTTTCTTTTGAAGGTTTTAGATCTACTGTTTTGGAAGATTACCGAACTGCTGTTATAAGTAGGGAGGTGAGTTTGCTTGGCCGTAGAGAAGTACTTACGGGGAAAGCTAAATTTGGCATTTTTGGGGATGGTAAAGAAGTGGCACAATTAGCCATGGCTAAGTTTTTTGAGCCGGGCGATTTTAGAAGTGGCTACTATCGAGATCAAACTTTTATGTTCGCCAATGGCTTAGCTAGTGTAGAACAATTCTTCGCTCAATTATATGCCGATCCGGATGTGAAGAATGATCCGTTTAGTGCAGGTAGGCAAATGAATGCACATTTTGCTACCCGATTTGTGGATGAAAATGGTAATTGGTTGGATTTGGCCAATCGTAAAAATATTTCTTCTGATATGGCGCCTACAGCCGCGCAAATGCCGCGTGCATTGGGTTTGGCTTGGGCTTCTAAATTATTTAGAAATAACCAAGGACTAAAACAGTTCGATCAGTTGAGTCATAATGGTAATGAAGTATGCTTCTGCACCATCGGCGATGCTAGCACCAGTGAAGGTCATTTTTGGGAAACGATTAATGCAGCAGGGGTACTACAAATTCCATTAGCGGTTTTTGTTTGGGATGATGGCTATGGTATCTCTGTTCCTAAAAATTTTCAAACTACCAAGGGCTCTATTTCAGATGCTTTGCGTGGTATGGAGAAAATGGAAAACACAAATGGTATTCGCATTTATAAATTGAAAGCCTGGGATTATGCGGGTATGTGTCAGGTTTTTGAAGAAGGCATACAACGTGTTCGC
>JBDKJW010000094.1:0-8607 GCA_039796395.1 Bacteroidota bacterium | reverse complement strand
ACCTCAAGATGATTGGGGAATATTTGTCCATTATAATAGCCAATATATACATGATCAAATTCATGCTCGCTTAATTCATTATCTAAATCGGCTTTATATACAAAATCAAACGCTTTTTCTAAGTAAGTTTCGAAGCCCATTTCTTCTTTCAACCTACGATGCGCAGCGTTAATCGTAGTTTCGCCCATGCGCGGATGACTACAGCAGGTGTTGGTCCATAACCCTCCGCTATGGTATTTAGATACCGCTCGCTGCTGTAACAGCAATTCACCCTTATCATTAAAAATAAAAACACTAAAAGCCCTGTGTAACAAGGCTTTTTGATGAGCTTCCATTTTTTCCATGAGCCCAAGTTCTTCATCTTGCTCATTCACTAATATAACTTGCTCCGTAATCATAATAGATTTAAATGACTCCTAATACCTGCTTTTGCTAAAATATATACTTTACCATAATCTGGAATACGAATACGTTCTTCCAAAATTTGTTGAGGTTGTATTTTTTTAATCTTCTTGAAGAGCGATAAATAATATTTGTATGCTACGTACACACCAAATCTTGCCTTTAGTGGTAACTCCACAATTCCAGCGTATGCGTCATTAAAATCTTGCTGTATATCTGCCTCTATTTGTGCTTTATCTTTATTGGTGAAGTTTCTAAAATCACATCCCGGAAAATATACTCGATCTAATCCCTCATAATCAGCTTTTAGATCTCTTAAAAAATTTACTTTTTGAAATGCTGCACCTAAACTTCTTGCCGCAGGTTTTAGTTTTTCATATGCTGCTTTATCCCCATTACAAAAAACGCTCAAACACATTAAGCCAACAACCTCTGCACTACCATAAATATATTCTTCATAACCGGCTCTATCATATTTACGCTTATCAAGATCTAATTCCATACTATACAAAAACGCATCGATTAAGGCATGATCTATGTGAAATTGATTAACAGTAAGTTGAAAACTATGGAGTATTGGGTTTAAACTAATACCTCTAGTAATGGCATCATAGGTTGAAGCTTTAAATTCATTCAGCAAAGCCTGCTTATCATGATCATGAAATGTATCTACAATTTCATCTGCAAAACGTACAAATCCATAAATATTAAATATGGGTGTACGCAAATCTTTATGCAATAAACGAATAGACGAGGAGAAGCTCGTACTATATTTCTCAGTAGTAATGCGGCTGCATGCCATGCTAACCTCATGAAATAATTGCATCATAACCTAATGTATTAAAACTACAAAATGATTTTTGTATCAACTATTAAAAAACTTAACTATCTCATTTGCAACTACTTCTCCGCTAATTAAACTCGGTGGAACACCCGGACCAGGCACGGTTAATTGTCCGGCATAAAATAAGTTTTTCAACTTCTTGCTTCTACACGAGGGTTTTAAAACAGCGGTTTGTAATAAAGTATTTGCTAGCCCATATGCATTTCCTTTAAAAGAATTGTATTCGTCGATAAAATCACTAACGGCAAAGGATCTGTAGTAAATGATAGACTCTTTAATCGTTTCGCCTAATTTACTTTCCATTCGTTTTACGATCGCTTCAAAATATTTTTTCCTGATTTCTTCTGAGTCACCATTTAATCCAGATGCTATTGGTATTAACAAAAATAAGTTTTCGCAACCCGCTGGTGCTACAGATTCATCTGTTACCGAAGTAGCGCTTACATAAAAAAGAGGGTCGGATGGCCATTCTTTAGTAGTATAAATTTCTTTCCCATGCTGAGCAAATGACGTATCAAAGAATAAGCTATGATGTGCTATGTTTTTTAACTTCTTATTCAACCCAACATAGTATAACAAACAACTTGGTGCCATTACCCTACTATTCCAATAATTATCATTATAAGTACGGTGAATGGGTGATAAGAGTTTTGTTTCTACATGATGATAGTCGGCTGCAGCTACAATTACATCTGCCTCCATAACTAAAGACTCTCCCTTTAGCTTATAGCTTATTCCTCTGGCCTCTTTATTGTTTGTATTGATTTGCTGAACATCCGCATTGAATACGAATTTAACGCCTAAAGATGTAGCGAGTTGATGCATTCCTTCAGCAATTTTAACCATACCACCTTGTGGATACCAAGTACCACCCTTAATATCTGCATAGTTCATCAAACTATATAGTGCGGGTGTTTTTTCTGGAAGCGCTCCCAAAAATAAAACCGGGAATTCCATTAACTCAGTTAATCGAGGGTTATTAAAATATTTAGCAACATGTTTTTTCATAGTGCTAAATACATCCAACTTAAAAATACCTGAAATTAATTGTGGGTTGATGAATTCAGTGAAAGATTGGGAAGGTTTGAAAACCAGTTTTTGTATCCCCACTTCATATTTGTAGGCAGCTTCTATCAAGAATTTATCAAGTTGCTCGCCACTACCTGGTTCAATCGATTCAAATACTTTTTTTAGTTGATCATAATTTGCAGGAATATCTGTTGCCTCCTCTTCAGGCCAATAAACTCGATAAGATGGATCGAGCCTCTCTAGTGAGTAGTAATCACTGGTTTTTTTTCCAAACTGGGCGAAATATCGATCAAAAACATCTGGCATCCAATACCAACTCGGCCCCATATCAAATGTAAATCCATGAGCTGAAAAACTTCTCGCTCTCCCACCAGGTGTTGCATGTTTCTCTACAATGGTAACTTCGCAGCCATTTTTTGCCAAAAAGGAAGCTGCCGATAAGCCAGCAAAACCTGAACCAATTACAATAGCTTTTTTATGGAGCACAATATTCTTTAAAAACGTTGGATATGTGATTTCAATAGTTTTCTAGCAAAGTGAATTCTACTTTTAATCGTACCTAATGGTTCTTGTAACATATCGGCAATTTCATGGTATTTATAACCATCAAAATACAATAAAAACGGATGCTTAAATATCTCAGGAAGATTATGAATTGCCTTTTTTACTTCTTTTAAATTAATATTGGCAACAGCATCATTGGTTACCACACCCTGGTTCACATTTAATAAAAACTCGTTAGGCGTGTTATCAAAAATGGTTGCTTGTTTAGCTTTTCTGCGATAATTATTAATAAAGATATTACGCATAATCGTGTACAACCAAGCCTTAATATTCGTACCTACATTATACTTATCCTTATTAGCCAGCGCACGAAAGAGTGTTTCTTGATACAAGTCTTTAGCAGCTTCATTGTCACGCGTAAGCGTGATAGCAAATGGCTTTAAGAACTCCGTGTTATGTAAGAGCATTTGGTTAAATTCTTGCGTTGACATGAAAATTTGTTTAAGTATTTACAATGTAAATTTAAACACAATTGTTGAGTTAGGGAAATTAATTTGTTTAAAATTTTAAAATAAATTTTAAACAAAAAAAATACCTTTTTTTCAACTTACTGATAGTTAATATATTTATACATTAATTATATTTATAATATAATATATAAATAATTATCACCCAAAAAGATAGATTGAAAATGCTGAAAAGGGTGGGTTACAAAGAAGAAACGTACTCCATTACCTCGGAGAGAGATCTTTTGAAGGAAACATTAGCTGGAATGCGTCTTTTATAAGACTGGGTTAAAGCTCCAGAAACTACCAGTTTAAAGTCTGGCATTCTATTTTGAATATTGATAAGAAATTTCTCAAAATTAAAATTATTGGCAACAGAGGTTAAGTGGGAATATAGTAAGTCTGGCTTTTTTACGTTAGCCACATATTCAACATCTTTAATAGGAATATTAGCCCCAACATAAAGCGTACTTATTCCCCTACTTTTTAGTAGGTAGGTCATAAATAGTATCCCCAACTCATGATGCTCTCCTTCTGGGAGGAATAACAATACCGACAAATTTTGCTTATAATGGCTGCTAGTGGTTTCAATACCTACAATCAACTTTTGTCTGATAATATTTGAAACCAAATGCTCTTGAGCTGGATTTATATGATTTGTTTGCCACAAAACCCCAATTCTCTCCATAAAAGGAAAGATTATTTGCGTAATTGATTTTTCAATACCCTTTGAAAGAATATAATTATCCAAAACGGCTTCAAATTCATCCATTCTCATATCAACCATGCAGTGAATCAATTCATTTACAATTCGCTCTTGTTGTGCCTGCACCTGTGATAATGAAAGAATTTTTTCTTTCATTTCGCTAGGTGCCATCTTATCGATATGAGAAATTTTATATCCGAATTTGTTAAGCAAAGCAATATTTAATACTGTTTTGAGCTCAACATTAGAGTAATATCTAATATTTGTATCAGTGCGCTGGGGATTTAAAAAAGTATATCGTTGTTCCCAAATACGAATAGTATGGGCTTTTATACCAGAGAGGTTTTCTAAATCTTTGATTGTAAAAGCGTTCATAATTATATTAAAACAACGTTTTTTTTTAATTGTTTAATAAAGTTGGTGAAATAACCAAACTTATTTTACTAATAACCTATTAATTATCAAAAGATTATAGCTAAGTAGAATAAAAAAAAATGCTGTTCAAACATGAACAGCATTTAGCCATCATAAACTCAACAAATATATTATTTTTTTAATTTCTTCAAATACTCGCCGTATCCGCTTTTTGCGTATTTCTCCCCTAATTCCATCAGCTTATCGGTACCGATAAAACCCATACGATAGGCCACTTCTTCTATACAACCTACTTTTTGGCTTTGTCGTTTTTCAATTACCCTTACAAACTCGCAAGCATCACTAAATGAATCAAAAGTTCCAGTATCCAACCAAGCGGTACCTCTATTCATTATACCTACTTGTAATTTTCCTCTTTTCAAATACTCGCCATTCACATCTGTAATTTCATACTCGCCTCTAGCAGATGGTTTAATATTTTTAGCTATTTCTATAACATCATTATCATAGAAGTATAAACCAGGCACTGCATAATTAGATTTGGGTTGCTTAGGCTTTTCTTCTATAGAAATTGCTTTCTGATTCGCATCAAATTCAACCACGCCATATCTTTCCGGATCATTTACTTCGTAAGCAAATACTGCTGCCCCTTCTACATCACTAAATGATTGTACCAATTTACTGAAGCCGGCTCCATAAAAAATATTATCCCCGAGTATTAAAGCTACTTTCTCTTTACCAACAAATTTTTCACCAATTACAAATGCCTGTGCTAAACCATTTGGCACATGTTGTACCTCAAATTGAAAATTACATCCTAGCTCAGAACCGTCGCCCAATAACCTTTTAAATTGATCTAAATCGTGAGGTGCGGTAATAAAAAGAATGTCTTTTATTCCAGCCAACATCAACACAGAGAGTGGATAATAAATCATTGGCTTATCATACACAGGCATTAACTGCTTACTGATTCCTTTTGTAATAGGATATAATCTGGTGCCAGATCCGGCTGCTAAAATAATTCCCTTCATGTTATAATAGATTTAAATTAAAAAGTTAAGCTACTAACAATATCTTTTAATCGGGGTAAGATAATGTCTTTCTCAGAAAGTATATGTAGTGATTCATTGATTTTCCAATCAATACTCAAATCAGGATCATTATAAATGATACCCCCTTCTGATGCTTTATGATAGTAGTTATCACATTTATAAAAGAACGTAGCCTCTTCACTTAATACAACAAAACCATGTGCAAAGCCGCGGGGTACAAAAAATTGAGTACGACTATCTTCCGATAATTCTACGGCTACATGCTGACCAAAAGTTTTTGAATCTTTTCTCAGATCTACGGCAATATCTAGCACCGAACCCTTTAAAACCCTTACCAGTTTTGCTTGTGCGAATTCGCCATGCTGAAAATGAAGACCGCGAAGTACGCCTCTTTTTGAGTTAGATTGATTGTCTTGTACAAAATCTACCGCTAATCCTGTTTTTTCTAGAAATGTTTTGCGATTAAAACTCTCAAAAAAATAGCCTCTATTATCACCAAAAAAAGTATCGTGAATAATATAACAACCTTCTAAAGAAGTAAACTCAATATTCATATTATCTATTAGAATACATGGATTGATAATAACGCTGATAATTTCCACTAGTAACATTTTGCAACCATTCGGTGTTGCTTAAGTACCAATCTATCGTTTCAGCTAAACCTTGCTCAAAGGTAACACTTGGCTTCCAACCTAGTTCCTTATTAATTTTGGAAGCATCAATGGCATATCTCCGGTCGTGCCCGGGCCTGTCTTTTACGTAGGTAATTAATTTTTCACTATACCCATTTACTCTTTCTAATTTCTCATCCATTAATGTACAAAGCAACTTAACGAGATCAATATTTCTCCATTCGTTGAAGCCGCCAATATTATACGTTTCCCCATCCTCTCCTTTATGAAAAACTAAATCGATGGCCAAGGCATGATCTTTTACATATAACCAATCTCTTGTATAAAGGCCATCACCATATACAGGTAATGGTTTTTCCTGAATAATATTATTAATAAATAAAGGAACTAATTTTTCAGGAAAATGATAGGGTCCATAATTATTAGAACAATTTGAAACGACTGTTTGCATATGATAGGTTTCTCTATATGCTCTCACAAAATGATCTGAAGCTGCTTTACTAGCAGAATAGGGCGAATTTGGATCATAAGGAGTGGTTTCCATAAATAACCCTTCATCTCCCAAGGAGCCGTATACCTCATCTGTTGAAATATGGTAAAACCGATGTTTCTCATATTCACCCTTCCATTTATTCCTGGCCGTATTTAATAAGTTAACAGTGCCAATAATATTGGTGTATACAAAGTCTAATGGAGAAACAATAGATCGATCTACATGTGATTCTGCTGCTAAATGAATTACATCCGTAATTCCGTATTTATCGAAAACAGCTTCTATTGCATCAGGCTCTAAAATATTGACTTTCTCAAACTTATAGTTTGGCTGTTGGTCGATATCTTTCAGATTTTCTAAATTGCCTGCATAGGTTAATGCATCTACATTAACAATGGTATAGGTTGGGTATTTATTTACAAATAGCCTGACTACATGCGAGCCGATAAACCCTGCCCCACCTGTTATCATAATTTTCTTACTCATCGTATTTTTTTTAGTTCCAGGATATATTTTTTACGTCATTATACACCATTTCAATCCCCCTACGCAAATCAATGGAAGCTTCCCACCCCTTCGATTTCATTTTTGAAACATCCATTAATTTGCGAGGTGTTCCATCGGGCTTGCTTGTATCGAACACAATTTCTCCCTCAAAATTGGTAATTGATTTAATCATTTCGGCAAGTTCTTGTATAGAAACATCTATACCCGTACCTATATTTACTAAGCCTTTTTCATTATAGGATTGCATCAAGTATAAACAAGCTTCCGCTAAATCATCAACATGTAAAAACTCTCTTTTAGGCTTACCAGTTCCCCAAAGGGTAACAAATTGCAACCCTTCTCGTTTAGCGGTGATAAATTTTCTTAATAAAGCTGGCAGTACATGGCTTTTTTCTAAATCATAATTATCATTCGGCCCATATAAATTGGTAGGCATGGCAGAAATAAAGTTGCAGCCGTACTGGGCTCGATATCCATCACATAATTCAATACCAGCAATTTTAGCTATCGCATACGGCTGATTTGTTTCTTCTAAATAACCACTTAATAAATACTCCTCTTTAAGCGGTTGTGGTGCCATTTTGGGATAAATACAAGAAGAGCCAAGAAATAATAATTTTTCTACCCCATGTAAATAACTATGATGAATAATATTTGATTCCATCATTAAGTTATCGTAAATAAATTCGGCTCTATATGTATTATTAGCAACGATACCACCCACTTTCGCAGCTGCTAAAAAAACATAGTTTGGTTTCTCCTGCTCAAAAAAATGGGCAACTGCTTGCTGATTTCTCAAGTCTAATTCACTTGAAGTTTTAGTTACAATATTATCGTACCCTTCAACTTTTAGTTTTCTTACAATAGCACTACCCACCATGCCGCGATGACCAGCAACATATATCTTACTCCTTTTCTCCATCCTATTCAAATTCATTTTTAATATCAAAGCCATTTGTTTGTAAGAGCTGATCTCTTTTAAAAGCAGCTATATCTGCCGCCACCATTTCCTTTACCATCTCTGATAAACTGTACATGGGTTCCCAATTCAATTTCTCTTTTGCCTTACGCGCATCACCTATCAATAAATCTACTTCTGTTGGTCGGTAATATTTTGGATCTACCCTCACCACTTCCTTCCCAGATTCCAGATTGTAGATTCCAGATTTAACAACTTTACCAATTTCATTTTCATTCTCTCCACTAAATTCCAACTCCACTCCAATCTCTTCAAAAGCCATTTTTACAAAATCGCGGATATGCGTCGTTACGCCCGTTGCTAGTACAAAGTCTTCCGCCTTTTCTTGCTGCATCATCATCCACATACCCTGTACATAATCCTTTGCATGCCCCCAATCTCGCTGCGCATCTAGGTTCCCTAAATATATAGCATCTTGCATGCCTAAAGCTATCTTGGCAACACCTCTTGTAATTTTACGCGTAACAAAGGTTTCCCCTCTTAACGGACTCTCATGGTTAAATAATATACCATTACATGCATACATGCCATAGGCTTCTCTATAATTTACTGTTATCCAATAAGCATATAGCTTTGCT
>JBDKJW010000093.1:0-8631 GCA_039796395.1 Bacteroidota bacterium | reverse complement strand
AAGGATTATCACAAAGAAATTTCAAGTTTTTCAATAGAAGACAGAATTAATATCTATAAACTTCGGGCAGATCGCGCCGATGTAATCGTACCTGCATTACAAATTTATATTAATGTGATGCGGTGGGCTGAAGCAGAAGATATTTATGTTCCAAAAATTGGCTTAGCCGATGGGCTCATCCAACATTTATACTATGAACTAGAAGAAAAACGTCTCCAAACCGCACGTAATTAATATGGATACCCCTGCAAAAAAAATAACAACCCATACCCTTCTAAAACTTAAATCAGCTGGTGAAAAAATTTCCATGATCACCGCATACGACTATTCATTTGCAAGAATATTTGATGCTGCTGGTATAGAAGTAATACTTGTAGGTGATAGCGCTGGCAATGTAATGGCCGGTCACAATACAACAATTACTATTACCTTGGATCAAATGATTTACCATGGGCAATGTGTTGTAAAAGCAGTTAATAGATCGTTGGTAGTGGTTGATCTTCCTTTTGGCTCATATCAATCGAATTCTGATATTGCGTTGGCTTCAGCCATTCGTGTAATGAAAGAAACTGGTGGCCACGCCATAAAACTAGAGGGCGGTGAGGAAGTTACTGATAGTATAAAAAAAATTGTGCGTGCCGGTATCCCAGTTATGGGGCATATAGGCCTCACTCCCCAGTCGATATATAAATTTGGCACCTATAATGTAAGGGCTAAAGAAAAAGCCGAAGCAGATAAATTGATAGTTGATGCTAAAGCATTACAAGATGCAGGGTGTTTTGCCATAGTACTGGAAAAAATCCCTGCCGCTTTGGCGAAAGAAGTGTCTACCCTGCTTCAAATACCCACTATCGGAATTGGGGCAGGGAATAATTGTGATGGACAAGTTTTAGTTATGCATGATTTACTTGGCATTAATAATGAATTTAATCCCCGCTTTATCCGGAAGTATTTACAGCTTGAAAACCAGATTACCAGCGCAGTTCAACAGTATATTACGGATGTAAAACATAAGAATTTCCCTAACGAATCGGAATCTTATTAGGAATTTACCGATATACTTGGCAGATTCATCCTTAAATTGGGATAGATAAAAAGTCATTTACTATTTTGCAAAAAAGAGAAGCCTTGCTACCCATTAGTCATAAAAAAACAGTGGTACCCGTTATCGCACATATAGCTGCGTGGATATGCTTTTTTGCCCTTCCCTATTTGGTGTTCTTTCCAAGATTAAGAGAATTTAACATGAGCAATCATATGCTCACTGTAATAATTTGTAATAATATATTTCTCGTTTTCTTCTACTACCTAAATACGCAAGTACTTATCCCTCGCTTATTGGTAAAAGAAAAATGGCTATGGTATGTGTTGGCTATTCTTGCTTGTTTAATTTTCTTTCTTTATATACCTCGGGAGATAGCAAAAATTTTGGTACCACCCGATCCGCAGCCCAATGTACCCGCCTATATTCGTAATCCGGTTTACAAAGGTGCATTCCGTTACAGCGGCCCAAGAAAAAGACCTTTGGCAGATCCTTACAATACAGCCATTTTCTTACTGGTATTTACTGTGGGTACCTGTGTAAGCGTTGTACAACGTTGGTTGCAAACCGAACAAAATAGAAAGGCAACAGAGCATGAAAAATTAAATACAGAGTTATCTTTTCTCAAATCACAAGTAAACCCGCATTTCTTTTTTAATACCCTAAACAATATTTATTCACTGGCCATAGTAAAAAGCGATAAAACGGCCACTGCAGTAATTAAGCTCTCCTCTATAATGCGCTATATTTTAGCAGAAACAGAGCAGCCATTAGTACCCTTACAAAACGAAGTTGATTTTACAAATAATTTTATTGAGCTTCAACAAATAAGATTAACAAATAAAGTGAAAGTAGATTTCTCGGTAGAGGGAAATACCAATGAACTATTAGTAGCTCCACTCATCTTAATCGCTTTTGTGGAGAACGCTTTTAAATATGGTGTAAGTACAAAAGAAGATAGCAGCATTTATTTTTCGCTCAAAACAACCAACAATAAAATTGAATTTGTGGCAAAAAATTTTATTGTATCCACAGAAAATAACTTACAAGAAAATACAGGTATTGGCATAAACAATGTTAAACGCAGACTAGAACTATTATATCCAAATAAACATACGCTCTCCTATGGAAGTAAGGATGGCTATTATTCTGTAACGCTTACCATACTAACGTAAATGATAAAATGTATCGCTATTGATGACGAGCCTCTTGCACTACAAGTTGTAAAAGAATTTTGTAGTAGAATTTCCTTTTTGCAGCTTGTGCAAACATTTACAGATACCGATGAAGCAAAAGCTTATTTACAGCAACATAAAATAGATGTGCTTTTTTTAGACATCCAAATGCCTGATATTAATGGTTTGCAGTTCTATACATCACTTGCTGAAAAACCAGTAGTTATATTTACTACCGCGTATCGAGATTTTGCAGTAGAAGGATTTTCAGTGGATGCTATCGACTATTTATTAAAACCCTTTGAATACGATCGTTTTCTAAAAGCTTGTTATAAAGCCAAAGAATACCTTGAATTTTTAAGTACCCAAGAGCTTCAACTAAACTCGTTGTTTATTAAAGTAAACTACGAGATTATGAAAGTAAATCTGAAAGACATTGAGCTTATTGAAGCACTGGATGATTATATAAAAATTTATATAAAGCCGAATCCTGTACTTACATTAATGACACTTAAAAATATTCAAGAGAAACTTCCAGCTCGCGATTTTTTACGAATTCATCGCTCCTTTATTATCCCCATACATAAAGTTGAAAAATTTAGCAAAACAAAAGTTTGGATCGCAGGAAAGGAAATACCCATTGGTAGCAGCTATAACAACGTATATGAACAGCTTTTAGCGGCATCTAAAATGGGATAATCACCCTATATGCTTACCTTAGCGCGAAACAAGCGATTATGGATTTTTTGCAAGCTCTGGGTATTGATCAATATATATCAGGTAATCATAGTTTGGTTTCTTTTTCACCAACAGATGGAAAACGAATAGGCGCAGTTGAAGAAACCGATGAAACTTCATACAATGCCGCTATTCAAAAGGCAGCAAAAGCTTTTGAAATTTGGCGTAATTGGCCAGCCCCCAAAAGAGGAGAAATAGTAAGGCAAGTTGGTGAAGCATTACGTACATATAAAGAACCGTTAGGTAAACTCGTAAGCTATGAAATGGGCAAGAGTTTACAAGAAGGCTATGGCGAAGTGCAAGAAATGATAGATATATGTGATTTTGCGGTTGGCTTATCCCGACAATTATATGGATTAACCATGCATAGTGAGCGCCCACAACATCGTATGTATGAACAGTGGCACCCACTAGGTGTAGTAGGTATTATTTCTGCATTTAATTTTCCGGTGGCAGTTTGGAGTTGGAATGCAGCACTAGCATGGGTTTGTGGCAATACTACCGTATGGAAGCCAAGTGAAAAAACACCCATTTGTGCCGTTGCTATTAGAAAAATTGTACAAGAAGTATTCAATAAAAATAATGTGCCAGATGGTGTTGATATACTCGTACAAGGCGGTAGAGAATTGGGTGAATGGCTAAGTAATGATACCCGGATACCACTTATCTCTGCTACTGGATCAACCCGAATGGGAAAAGCAGTGAACGAAGCCGTTGCAAAAAGATTAGGAAAAACAATTTTAGAATTAGGCGGAAATAATGCCATGATAATTTCAAAAGACGCCGATTTAGATATGGCATTGATTGGCGCTGTTTTTGGGGCTGTGGGTACCGCCGGACAAAGATGTACAACAACCAGAAGATTAATTATTCATTCATCTGTTTATGAAACTTTTACTAAAAAATTAGTGAATGCCTATAACCAGCTACAAATTGGCGACCCTTTAGATAGTGCTAATCATGTTGGTCCACTCATTGATAAAGATGCTGTAAACATGTATTTACAAGCCATTGAAGCTTGCAAAAAATCGGGGGGCACATTCTTAGTAGAAGGGGGTGTATTAACGGGAGATGGGTATGAAAGTGGTTGCTATGTAAAACCCTGTGTTGCACTGGTAAAAAATGATTGGGATATAGTACAACACGAAACTTTTGCCCCTATTCTGTATGTGATGCAATACGAACACATGGATGAAGCCATTGGTTTACAAAATGGCGTACCACAGGGTTTATCCTCTACTATTATGACCCTGAATATCCGAGAAGCTGAACAATTTTTATCGGCTGCCGGAAGTGATTGTGGTATTGCAAATGTAAATATAGGTACTAGCGGCGCCGAAATTGGTGGTGCATTCGGGGGTGAAAAAGAAACTGGGGGAGGTAGAGAAAGTGGAAGTGATGCTTGGAAAGCCTATATGCGCCGCCAAACAAATACCATTAACTGGGGACAGCATTTGCCGCTGGCGCAAGGTATCAAATTTGATTTTTAGTGGAATCACTACAAAATCGTAATATACGGGTGGGTATATTCGTATTATTATGCTTTTACCACCCTTTCCCGCAAATGAATCTGCAAGGCTTCAAGCATTGCAAAATTTGGGCATTCTTGATACTGAAGCTGAAAAAGATTATGATGATCTGATTAACCTAGCTATTACTATTTCAGGCATGCCTATCTCCCTAGTTTGTTTTATAGATGCAAACAGACAATGGTTTAAAGCTAAAGCTGGTATTGATGTTACTGAAACCTCACGCGATTTCTCCTTATGTGCCCATGCTATAAATGACCCGCATAAGGTTATGATTGTACCAGATGCGAGATTAGATGATAGATTTTGTGATAACCCATTGGTTACCCATAATCCGCACATAGTTTTTTATGCTGGTTTTCCACTAACCAATGAGATCGGTTTATCGTTTGGCACTTTATGCGTTATTGATAACGTACCAAATGCATTAAAACAAGAGCAACTGCAAGCGCTTGATATCCTTTCAAAACAAGTACTTAATTTATTGGAACTGCGAAGAAAAAATGTATTATTTGCACAGCAGGAAAAAGTAAAAAATCGCCTAATTAGTATTTACGAGCGCACCAATACTGCTGCAAAAATTGGATGGTGGGAGGTAGATTTTGTTAGTGGCGAAATTGAATGGTCGGCCAATACAAAAATAATTCATGAAGTTCCAAGCGATTACCAACCCAAGATTGAAGAAGCCATCTCATTTTATAAAGAGGAACATAGGAGCACTGTATCCGAAGCCGTAAAAAACTGTTTGATTCATGGTACACCTTACGAATTTGAACTAGAGTTGATTACAGCAAAGGGAAATAGTATTTGGGTAAGTGCGATTGGCTCACCAGAATTCGGAGAACTAGGTGAAACCCTTACCCTACACGAATCGTTTAGAGGTTTATTAACTACAGTTCCGGATAAACCTGTAAAAAAAATGAACGGTACTTTCCAAGAAATAACGGCTCGAAAAAGGAATGAGCTAATATTAGAAATACAAAATAAAGAATTACAACATCTCAATAATTTGATATCGTTACAAAATACCAGATTACAGAATTTTGCCCATATTATCTCCCATAATATCCGATCACATGTAACTAATATGAGTGGCGTAATTCAGTTGGCGGATAATAAAGTAGTACAAGCTGGTGATATGATTTTTGAAGTATTCAAAAAAAGTGTATATGGATTGGAAGAAACTATTGCCAATTTAAATGAAGTTATTTATATACAATCCAATGTAAACGTGCCTAAAAAATTATTATTCTTAGATGACGAGTTAAAAAAAATAACCACGCTACTCCATAGCCAAATAACCGATTCTGGCGCCGAAATTAATTTGACAGGAGAGACCAAGGAGGTATACTCTAACCCAGCCTATTTTGAAAGCATTCTGCAAAATTTAATTTCCAACGCAATTAAATACAGATCCCCGGAAAGACAACTCCTCATACAAATTCACCTCTCGCTCTCGAAAGAATATTTTATTTTAGAGATAACTGATAATGGCCTTGGTATTGACCTGCAGAAATACGGCAATAGAATATTCGGTATGTATAAAACATTTCATAGAAATAAAGATGCTAAAGGCTTGGGACTATTCATTACAAAAACCCAAATTGAAGCCCTGAACGGCAAAATAGAAATTACAAGTACAGTAGATAGTGGAAGTACATTTACCGTTTATTTCCCAATTAAAGATTGAAGATTATAAAACCAGGTTAACAGAAAAATGATGAAACATATTCTTTTGATAAAACCCTGTTCCATACTGGGTAGTAAATTTTTTGAATAACAATCCAAACCCCGCAGAAAATCCATTAAATGCATTGGGTGTGTTGGTGATATTTAAGTCTCTTCCTCTCAAAAAATTATATCCAGCATTTAACTCAATATAATCCCCAACTTTGTATTGCGCTCCTAAAATAAATTGAGAACTTATTTGATGTGTTGTTAAAGATAATTCTAAAGGAACCGCATTAAATAAATAACTAATGCCAGCTTGAAGATCAAAAGGAAATTCTTCTTTTGATCCATTTATTTCATAAGTTGTTAATTGAGTACCTATATTTTTAACAAGTATAGATGCTTGCAAACCTTTTATCGTATCTCTGTAAAGTAACCCAATATCTAGCCCCAATCCGGATGCGCGAAATTGTCCATAAGCAGACTGAACAAACTTAACGGCAACCCCTAATCTAAAATATTCATTATAATCATAGGCGCTTATAATTTGTAAAGCATAATCACTCGCTTTAAATGTACCTATTGTATTTCCAGCTGCATCCGTTTGCAGAATAGAACCGTATCCTACATACTGCAGTCCAGTACCAACATGTAATTTTTCATTTTTTGTACCAAAAGCAGTAAGTAACCCGAGTTGGTTAATCCCCGCAAAAAAACTATTATATGAAGTATGAAGCTGTTTATGCATGTGGCGGTTGAGCAAAGCCGGATTGGCCCAGCTATTACCCACATCTTTATTAAAGCTACTAATGTTGATACCCCCAAGTGCCGATTGCTGTGCTGAATTTGAAAGTTTTAAAAAACTAAACACAGCATTACCTCCTAATGTTTGTGCATTGATTATATGTGAGAAAAAAACAACTAATAGGAATAAATAAACCCTCATTGCAGTAAAACTAAAAAAAATCCCCCATAGAAATGGGGGACGTTACCTTTAAAACAACCAACATGAAATATATGTTGATCTACTAATTACAATATTGAGATTATTTAGTTCAGTAAAATATCCCTATTCACCGATTTTATACAATTGCAAATTCCAATACCTGCTGCATGGTTTTTACATATTGAAACTGAATTCCTTTAATAAAATCTCCTTCAATTTCTTCTACATCTTTTTTGTTAGCCGCACAAAGGAGTATCTCTTTTAACCCTGCTCGTTTTGCTGCTAACACTTTCTCTTTAATACCTCCTACGGGCAATACTTGTCCGCGTAGCGTTATTTCGCCCGTCATGGCTAAAAATGGCTTTATTTTTCTACCCGTGAACGCAGAAACCAAGGAGCTTAACATGGTTACACCTGCACTTGGTCCATCTTTCGGAACTGCTCCTTCTGGTACATGTATATGAATATTCTTCTTTCCAAATAATTCAGGATCAATACCTAATTTTTTGGCATTGGAATGAATATAGCTTAAAGCAGTAGTTGCGCTCTCTTTCATTACATTACCCAAATTACCCGTTAACTTCAACTCCCCTTTTCCATCGCTTAAAATGGTTTCAATAAATAGAATATCGCCGCCTACATACGTCCAGGCTAAGCCTACAGCCACGCCCGGCATATTGGCTGTTTTATATATTTCATTATTATAGCGTGCCTGGCCCAATATTTTTTCAATATCTGGTGCTGTAAGCGTAAGTTTCAGCTTACCCTTCAATGCCATCTCTTTAGCTTGATAACGCATAATCGAAGCAAGCTGCCTATCTAACTCTCTTACCCCAGTTTCTCTTGTGTATTCTTCAATTATTTTTTCGATCACCTTATCATTGATCTTAAAATTTTGCTTAGCTAACCCATGTGCTTCTTTCTGTTTAGGTAGCAGATGGCGTTTGGCAATTTCTGTTTTCTCTTCTACTGCATAACCACTCAAATCAATAATTTCTAATCGATCCCTTAAAGCGGGTTGTATATTTTGAAGATTATTCGCAGTAGCTATAAACAACACTTTACTCAAATCATATTCTAATTCTAGATAGTTATCATAGAAAGAATTGTTTTGTTCTGGGTCTAAAACTTCTAATAAAGCTGAGGAAGGATCTCCTCTAAAATCATTGCCAATTTTATCAATTTCATCCAAAATCATCACCGGGTTAGATGATTTACATTTGCGTAGGTTTTGTAATACCCGACCAGGCATTGCACCAATATACGTTTTACGATGTCCGCGAATTTCACTTTCGTCGTGTAAACCACCCAAACTAAAACGTACATATTTTCTACCAATGGCATGTGCTATAGATTTACCCAAAGAAGTTTTTCCAATTCCGGGAGGTCCTAAAAAGCAAAGTATTGGGCTTTTCATATCGCCCTTAAGTTGTAATACTGCCAAATACTCTAGTATTCTATTTTTAATTTTCGACATGCCGTAATGATCAGCATCCAATATTTTCTTTGCATTCTTTAAATCGTATTTAT
>JBDKJW010000092.1:0-9011 GCA_039796395.1 Bacteroidota bacterium | reverse complement strand
CAATTTAGGGTATGGAAGAATATTCATTTATTGGCTTATATTTTTGCCATTACTTTTTTAGCGCACGGTTTATTCATGGATCCTTTACTAAAAGATCGGCCTGTAGATTGGTTAGATCCAGAAAAATTCTTTTCTGAGTTTTGCCTGCTGTTGATGGTAGTGGCTACGATTTTGCGGGTAAGGTTTCATTTTAAACGATAGACCGCCCAACTCATTCCTCACTAACCTATACCCAATCAACTCATCATGCCTGGCACCAAAAGGCCGATAATAAAATAGAATAGTGTATTCATTATCTGTTTCCCAGTAGTTACCTTCTGTTAATGCGGGGTCTGCATTTTGTTGTTTATCCCGGATATCTCTTGTAACATATTGGTAACTATAAAAGCCTGATTTTAGTAACATTTTTTTAGTGTACATGCCCGTTTGCACATCAAATTGCATAAGCGATGTATCACCCAATTGATTACCTGTTAATTCTCCAACAATATAAACCCGCTTATCGATCAACGGAACTCCTTTATTGGGTTGAAATTTAAAAGTAACCCATGCATACTCTGTTTGCCACCAAGGATTAAGCGATTCTGTATTACTGATCTCACTAAATCCATTGAGATCGCGATAATACAAATACCGCAAACTACTCCTCACCAAATCAGGTCGCATAAAAATTTCGACGGGTAGCATTTTTTGATCAATTCTCTCTACCCTATCCGATTCAAAGCGAAAACTCCTTAGATCGGCCCATCGATATTCTTTTCCAGCGGGAAAAATGCAATCTAATTCAGGATTAAATTCGAGCAAGTTCCCCCTAATAAAACTGGGTTGTATATTTTTAACAGCATTATCCCATCTCCCATTTTGTAAAATAACCGTATTAAATTGTTGTGGGCTCAAAGCATTAAGCCCCTTTACATCAATGGCTAGCTGTATTTTTTGGTGGGTAAACCTACGTTCACTATCAAAAGGCTGTTCAACTCTTGCAGCTATGCCTGCTCTACTATCTACAACATATAGTCTTTTCGTAAAAATCACTTTAGAAGGATCTCCATCTTTATATACTTTCAATAAATAATTACCACTGCGCGAGGGTATAGCATTTCTTTCGGGGAGTAAAACTTGGTAGTGTATATACGGAATCCTAGTTATCGTAGCAACTCGATAGCTATTTATCCGGTTTTGTTGAAATCCACGGATATAATCAAACGGACTCCATTGTGCTTCGCTCCAATCTGCATTACAAAGCTGATAAGTATAAAAATAATTAGCCGGAGAAGCGCTCATATCATCAAAATGTAGCTCTACTAATTCACTACTATTAAGGTTGATAATAGGCAGTGCATATTGATTATTCTGTGGAAATAACTTTACCGTTTTTATCGTATTGCTATATACACAATCTGGTTCCTTTTGCGCATAAAGGGAGTCAGTAAACAACCATAAACCAACTAACAATATCTTTTTAATCATGAAATGGGTTTGTTGTATTGCTTTACAGCCTGTAGCTTTGAATGGTCAAATTTAATGCCATTTGAATACATCGTTATTTATTGCTCGAAAATTAGCAAAAGGGAGCCCCTCGGCCTTTTCGGCTTTCATCATACGGTTATCTGCAGGCGCAACAGCTATTGGTGTTGCCGCTATGATTATTGCAATATGTTTTGTAAATGGCTTTCAGGCATCGGTAGCTGAGAAAATCTATTCTTTTTGGGGTCATATTCGTGTACAACACTATGAGCCAGATAAATCAATAGTATCGGAGGAACAACCAATAACGAGAGATAGTGCTGTTGAACAACAGTTGCATCATAACTTAGCATTAGCTTATTTTCAGCCCTATGCAACCAAATCTGCAGTTATTGATAAAAAGAAAAATATTGAAGGCATTTTATTTAAAGGTATTGATCAATCATATAACCAATCTACCTTACAACCCTTCTTAACTGCTGGTAGTTGGCTGTCGTTTAAAGACACCAATTATAGTAAACAAATCATCGTTTCTGAGCAGTTGGCAAAACAGCTATCGATTGTTCTGCATGATACCGTGAAGCTTTATTTTATTACAGCTGATGGAAGTACACGTACCTATCGCAAACTCTTGGTATGTGGTATCTATAAAACGGGAATAGAAGAATATGATAAATTATTTTGTTTAGGTGATATACGCCTAATTCAACAAATTAATAATTGGCAGCCATCACAAATTGGGGGCTATGAAGTTTTTGCTAAAGAAACAGATCAGTTAGATTCATTGAATAATAGGATGTTGAATAATCTTCCCGTTCAATGGATGAGTAGAACTGTAAGATCCGTTTATCCAAATATTTTCGACTGGCTAGCCATTCAAGATGTAAACAGAAATGTAGTTTTTATTATTATGGGTGTTGTGGCCATTATTAATATGATTACTTGTTTACTTATTTTAATATTAGAACGAACAAGAATGATTGGCATACTTAAAGCAATGGGTGCCACAGACAATTCCATCATGCAAATATTTCTTTATTATGCAAGTTATATTACCATAAGGGGTGTACTTGGCGGCTTAATAATAGGCTTAGGCTTATGTTTACTGCAACAATATACTGGATGGTTGAAATTAGATGAAAGTTCTTATTATGTAGCCACGGTCCCAGTTTTAATTATATGGTGGCAAATTTTACTAATTTGTATTGCTACAATCCTTATTTGCTACACCATATTGTTGATACCTGTGATTATAATAAAAAGAATCCAACCCCTACAAGCACTGCAGTTCCGTTGATTATCGATACAAATAGGAAATCAAAATTCCTGCAGCAACCGCTGCATTTAAAGATTCTGCCTGCCCGCTGCGCGGAATAGCAATAGAATGATTGAGTTGCTCAGCAATGGGCGTACTTATTCCCTTAGATTCATTACCAATAACCAAAACCCCCTCTTTTACCGTTTTATATTGATGCATTTCTTTCCCATTTAACAAAGCCCCATAACTAGGCACTGTAGTGCTTGCCAAAGCAGTAAGCAGGTTTGTATATATAACCTGTACTCGTGCAATGGATCCCATTGTTGCTTGCACAACTTTTGGATTGAAACAATCAACTGTAGCTTCACTCGCAAAAATCTGCTTTATGCCAAACCAATCGGCTATCCGTATTAATGTTCCTAAATTACCAGGATCTTGTATATCATCTAGCGCTAAGGAAAAGGTATTGGGGTTTATCCGAGTATCTGCATAGGAAGGAATAACACCAATAACTAAGGCTTTATTAGGTGTTTGAAAACTGCTAATTCGGGCTAATTCTGTATCCGATACTCTTCTTATGGGCAAGGATCGATCATTCGGTGCAACCCAATCGTTAGTGGCAAATATTTGATGAATGCCGATTGGCGATTGAATAATTTCTTCTACTAGCTTCACACCTTCTGCCACAAAATGCCCAGAAATATCTCTTTGTTTTTTCTGGGATAAAGATTGAATATATTTGGCCTCATTCTTGCTTATCATTGCCTATGCATTTTAGAAAAAATAGTATTTTTTATTTTTCAAGCCTACTTGCATGGGTGGGTACCCTTTTTTTATCATCCTGCTCAATTTTAACTAGAACAGTGGTGAAGGATTACCCCTCAAAAAAAGCCTTTGTTTATGAAAATAACATACAAGTAATAAGTTCCGATTTATCCAAAGATGCAAAAAATCAGCTAACTACCCAATTGAATAATTATTGGGATGATAGCCTAAAAGTACCAAAAGTGCAGCAATATTGGATTCGGTACAAAATTAAAAAACCACCCGTTTTTGATACCGCTAATCTGCGTAAGTCGATCACATTTATGAATGCATACCTTCAATCTCTAGGCTATTACAATGCTAGCTTTAAAGATTCGATTTTTTTAGATACGCTACGCGACCAATATAGAGCTCATGTAATAATGGAGGTTAATCCAGGAAAATTTGTGAAAGTTGATTCAGTATCCTTTGATTTGAAAGATACCATATTAAACACCCTCACGCAAGCGGCAAACAAAAAATCATTCTTACAAAAAAATAGCCCCTACTCAAAACAATTGATCAATAATGAGCTAGATAGGCTCCTGAAGATTTATCGCAATAACGGATATTATAAGCTAACACGGGAAGATATATATGCCTTCGTAGACTCTACCGACCAACGATTTTTAGAACTTACACTCGACCCCTTTGAACAAGCACGCTTATTAACTGAAATAGCAAAATCAAAGCAGGAACATCCTACATGGGATGTAACCATTTTAAGAAGGGAAAATATAGATTCTTCTCGCTTACACCAATATAAAATTGCTAATCTTATTTATTATCCAGAAACAAAAATCACCGATCTACCCGACAGCTTAATCACCGATAAAAGTTTTCATGAAACAAAGAAACAAGAAATAATATTGCGGGATAAAAAAGGAACATTTACTTATAGGCCCTTAAAAGAAGATACCTATTTCCGCAGAGGCGATTTATTCAGTGATGATAAATTTTATAAAACCGCCAATGCACTCGCTCAGCTAGGTGCTTGGCAAGCTGTAGATATCAAACCTATCATTAGAGATAAGGATAGCATAGATCTTTATTTTTTTATGTTGCCAAATAAAAAGCAAAGCTTTTCAGTTGATCTTGAAGCAAGTAGGAATACGGCTGATTTTGGCGTAGGTAATTTATTAGGGATTTCCACAAATTTTTCAAATGCTAATCGAAATGTTTGGAGAAGTGCTATACAGTCGGTTATTAACTTTAGAGCGGGAGTTGAATTAAACTTAATCAGCGGGAATAAAAACCAACAAAAAGATTTATTTCAAACCTTTACTTTAAATGCAGGCCACACACTTGTATTTCCTCGAATTATGCAACCATTTGGTAAATGGCCTGGGCTCTCAAAAATCGATAATAGAAGAACCCTATGGGCTATTAATGGAGGCTATGTAGAACGAAAAACATTTTATGTATTAAGATCATTTACAACAAGCTGGGGATACGAATGGAAAAAAGGAAATAATTTATTTCTTTACAAGCCAATAAATATTGAATTGTATGGACTAGATAAACTTGATTCACTTGATAAGCTTATTCAAAATAATCCATTTTTAAAAGCCTCTTTCAATGAAGGAAATATTGTTAGTCAGAGTTTTTCATGGATAAAAACTACGGTAAGTAAACGAAATCCTGATATAAGTAATTATTATAGTATGGGTGTAGAAGAAGCAGGTGGAATCTTTGGATTTGTACCCGGACTAAAAGGTAATATTTACAGGTATTTAAAAACACAAGCTGAGTATAGAAGATCAGTAAAAATGGGTAAGAATGAATTAGCCTATCGAGCTTTTGGAGGAGTTGGTTTAAATTATGGGGGCGACTCAATTATTGGTCCAACATTACCATTCTTCAAACAATTTTCGGCGGGTGGACCAAACAGTATGCGGGCTTGGGTGCTCAGACAATTGGGGCTTGGGAGCTCAAATTTAAGTGAGCAAGACACTACCTTCAACGCATTTAGAGATAGATTTGGGGATATGCAATTAGAACTAAATCTAGAATACCGATTTCATTTAGCCTCTATCGGAAGTTTTAAAATTGCAAGTGCCATATATACAGATATTGGTAATGTTTGGAACATTCGAAAAATAGCTTCTGTAAGTGATCCTAAATCACAATTTACTTTAAAAAATCTGGGAAGAGATTTAGCCATTGGGCTTGGGACTGGATTACGATTTGATATGTCGTATTTTTTGATTCGATTAGATTTTGCCTATAAAGTGAAAGACCCACTAAGAATTGGAAATGCTGGTTGGATGAGCATCAAAGATTTTGAATGGACGAATACAAGACCCAATGGTGTGCAAGTAAGTAATTTTGCATTACAATTGGGAATTGGGCTACCCTTCTAATCCTATTAAATTTTTTATTTTTTCTTCAAAGGCTTCCATCGTATATGCCTTATTTACGTCAAATTCACCAATACTAGTTCTTCTCAAACTACTCATATAACCGCCACAACCAAGTGCCGCACCATAATCATTCGCCAGGCTTCTAATATAAGTACCCGTAGAACATCTCACTAAAAAAGTTAACACGGGTAAATTAATATGCGTGATATCAAATTGATAGATACTTACAGGCCGAGGTTCTAGCACAACATGCTCGCCTTTCCGAGCTGCTAGATAAACGGGTTTACCATCCCTTTTTATGGCGGAATGAGCTGGAGGTACTTGTAAGATATCACCCGAGAATTGTATAGTTGTAGTTTTAATTTGTTGCGCTGTAATGTAATCAACCGGTTTAAAATTTTCAGGCTCCGATTCTAAATCATAAGTAGGTGTGGTTGCTCCTATCGTAAAAGTTCCGGTATATGCTTTTTCCATCCCCATGTACGCATTAATTTTTTTAGTAAACTTTCCCGTACAAACAATTAATAAGCCAGTTGCTAAAGGATCGAGGGTACCAGCATGCCCAACTTTAATCACTTTTGTGAGATTCCGAATTTTTCGAACTACATCGAAAGACGTCCACCCTAAAGGTTTATCAATTAAAATCACTTCCCCCTCTAGGAAAGATTGCAACGCGGGATGAATTGGTTTCTGCCTCATTACTCTTTTATTTTATCCCAACTAGCTTTTAGCTTAGGTTGCTCAATAAATTGATTATACTTATATTTCTTTGCAAATTTATTAGCATTATCTATTCTTTCAGAAGTGGCCGGGTGCGTACTAATAAAGGAAATCATATCGGGTGCTTTACCATACTCTTCTTGTAATCGTAACATCAGGTTGCGCATGGCGATAGGGTTAATTTTATTATCAACCAATACTTGCATACCTGCATAATCGGCTTCTCTCTCCAAGCTTCTTGAGTAACCTAAACTTCTTAAAGTTTCCGCATTCTCAACCAAAACAGAGGCTACGCCTGATGCATCATTTAAAGCAACCGAAATTAAAATAGCAATAGCCGAGCTTCTTAATAAAGACTTAAGACTATGTCGTTTATTGATATGACTCACTTCATGCGCTAACAAAGCTGCCAATTCATCAGCCGATTGCAATGATTTTACTATACCTGAATATACTACTACTTTTCCTCCAGGTAGGGCAAAAGCATTTACCTCTTTATCTTTTAACACAGTAATATCAATATTGTAGGTTTTACTTAATGCAAGTGAGGTGGCGAATTCGCGTACTAGCTTTGTTTTATGCGTATCTATTTTTTCTGTTTCTATAAAAGCTTGATACAATTTTTCGCCCATTACTTGCTCTTGCGCAGGAGTAATAATTTTCAATCCTATCCAAGGAACAAAACTTGCTACGGCAAAATATCCACCAACCAATAAGCCAACAAAAATAAATGCTAATATACCCACATGCATGCGCAGTAGTCTTCCAAACAAAGATGGATTAGCATGAGCTACCCTATCTCTTATTGGTAAATAGTTAGGATCAGTAAAGGGAAGCGCTAAGTAACTGGTGCAGCTTTTGTTTACATACACATACAAATGATCTCCTACATGCGCAGTTGTACAGTCTTTATAAAAAAAAGTAATGGGTTCTTTTTCGATATGAAATCCGCTATCGCTGTATATAAAATGGAGTACTAATGTGGTATCGCTAGCAACAACACGAACAGGAAAGCCTTCTGCTGTTTTCCCATCAAAAAAAAGTGTTGATAAATCCTTACTCATTATATAATAAATCCAAAGTCAAAGAAATCACTAAGGTCTTCACCGGTGGCATCACTATAATCTTCTTGTTCTTGGCGGAGCTGATCGAAATTAATAACACCATCCAATTCTATATTATCCATTGCAAAAGCCAGTGTACGTGTAATTACCCAAGGTGTTGCCAAACCGAGTGTAAATACAAGCAAGATTAAGTTTACTATTATCAAGCCCGCAAAATCAGCCCCCGTTGCCTTCGATTTACAAAGCATTATTTCGTTGTCTTTAGTTAATGCCAGGTTGTTGATGAAGTAAGCATATAAGTCTTTTTGCCACCAAAAGAAATAAATACCAAATGTTATGGCCGTTAAAAAATATCCTTTTAGATTCAACCAAAAATAGTCGGAGCCTACCCCTTTATAAGCAAACCGCGCATTTCCTATTCGTACATTACAGAGAAGGTATCTACGCAAATTCATGATAAACCACGGATAATAAATACCAAGTGTAATAATGGTATAAAAAATCCCACTAAAAAACAAACGAATGAGCTTGCCTCTATCACCCGTATATCCAAAGCGAATGCCCGACCAAACCGTTTTTGCAAAACGATATCTGTAGGAGCCATGAATAGCTAAGGGCACTAATAATAAAAGCACCCCATAAAAAATAAGGACCCCCCATTGCCCATTTTCATTCATCATAAAAATAAAAGCGCCGGCATAACATATAATGATGATAGCAAAGGCTTTAATAAATCCCTTAAACATTTCATTTCCAGTACCCGTAAAAACAAAGGGTTGATTTTGAAAAGTAGTTTGGCTATACATGTACTGCAAAGAGCGCGCTTTTGCCCATGGATAGTACAATCCGAATGTGATGATCGTTAATATAAAATTAATAACCATTATTCGAAAATAATCAAGCCCATTACCGCTATACGCCAGTTTGTAGTTTTGGTAATTCATGGTATTGCTTAGTGGTTAGTGTTTAGTGGTTAGTGTTTAGTGGTTAGTGTTTAGTGGTTAGTGTTTAGTACATCAATAAGCTCTAGCGAATAATACCCTCTCTTTAGAAGGCTTACCCGTAAGTATACAAACGCCTTGCTCCTGCTCATTATCAAGCGGTATACAACGAATTGTAGCTTTGCTTAATTCTTTTATTTTATCTTCTGTTTCATTCGTACCATCCCAATGTGCAGAAACAAAGCCGGTTTTTGTATCAAGCACTTGCAAGAATTCGTCCCAGCTATTTACAGCCGTAATATGTTCATCCCTAAATGCTTTGGCCTTATTAAAAATATGCAATTGAATTTCTTCTAATAAAGTTTGAATATAAAACTCAACACCAGTTAAAGAC
>JBDKJW010000091.1:0-9678 GCA_039796395.1 Bacteroidota bacterium | reverse complement strand
CTTGTATTTTGGTATGCTTCAGATATATGGGTTATTAGTTTATTAGAGAATAAGTTTTTTTGGTATGGTATTATCGTACTTGTTAGTTACTTAATGATAAGTACCTTACCTATGCTAGCATTAAAATTCAAATCATTTACTGTTAAGTCATTGCTTCCTTTTCTAATGATTGCTGTTATTGGCGGTATAACAGGATTATTTTTTGGATGGTTGGCGGTTCCAGTAGGTTTTTTTGCTTATGTAGGATTATCTTTGGCGTTCAAACAATCAGGTTCATGATATACAATATAAGCATCAACGTGATGCCTTTAAAAGATTTATTAGACCCACAGGGGAAGGCAGTTTTAGGCGGGTTGCAAAATTTGGGTATTCAATCTGTACAAGATGTACGTGTTGGTAAACATATTACACTACAGATAGAAGCTGAAAATGAAACTGCGGCAAAAGCAATTGCCGAAATAGCCAGCAAGCAATTGCTTGCTAACCCAGTAATGGAATTTTTTGAGATTGCAATTATATAAGCTTGCTGTATCTTGTTCCAACCCCACTTGGTAATTTAAAAGATATTACGCTACGTGCCTTAGAAACTCTAAAGGAGGTAGATCTTATTTTATGTGAGGATACACGTACTTCTTCTAAATTATTACAGCATTACGAAATTAGTAAGCCATTAAGTGCTTATCATCAGCATAATGAACACAAAGTATATGCGCATTTAGTAGATCATGAAACATTGCCAGGTGCTACGGCTTTTGTACCTGCATTGGTGAATAGTGGCATACCTTCAAACAGATTTGTATTTGAGGGATTTTTGCCATTGAAGAAAGGGCGACAAACACTACTCAAAAAATTAGCGGAAGAAGAGCGTACGATTATTTTGTATGAAAGTCCAGTAAGGTTAGTAAAAACCCTCGAAGAATTCATTGACTATTTTGGTGCAGAAAGATATGCATGTGTAAGTAGAGAACTTACTAAAATTTATGAGGAACATGCACGGGGTACCTTAACGGAACTTGTAGCTCATTTCAAACAAAAATCGGTGAAAGGCGAAATTGTGGTGGTGATAAGCGGGAAGGAATAATTAATACCAATTTGCAATTTCTGAGATTTGTTTTCTTTTTAAATCTGGAACCCAGCAATTTTCTGCAAGATATCCTACTGGAATCAGTAAAAATGGCTTTTCATTTTCAGGTCTGTTTAAAATTTTAGACAAAAAATTCATTGGACTAGGGGTATGCGTAAGTGCTGCAAGCCCAGCATTATGGATAGCTGCTAATAACAGACCACAGGCAATTCCGCAACTCTCTGTAACATAATAATTAGGTTGCTTTTTCCCATTTTCTAGTATTTCGTAGTTACGTTTAAAAACAACAATTAAGTAGGGAGCGATTTCTAAAAATGGTTTATGCCAATCTGTACCCAAAGGTGCCAAATCGTTGAGCCATTCTGCTGTCATTCTTTTTTCATAACTCTCTTTTTCTTCTTCTTCTGCTGCTTGTCGAATATCTTTTTTTATTTTCTTATCGCTAACTATACAAAATGTCCAGGGTTGTTTATGCGCTCCTGATGGCGCTGTTGAGGCCGCTAAGAGAATATTTTTTATTACTTCAATATCGATAGGTTTATCAGAAAAATCTCTAACAGTTCTTCTTGCTTCTAGCCAGGTATAAAAATCGACACTTTTTTTTAAAATAGTTTCCTGATCATTCAATGGCTTTGTATAAAAAACATAAGGAAAACCATTTAACATTTTTTGTTGTGCCATATAATTAATTTGCTGAAATTTACAATTCTTTGTTTAAAATTCGAGTATGAAGCATAGACTTATAGTAATATTCATTGTAACCCTCTTTTCATCTACTTTATTGGCACAGCCCGATCGTTGGCAGCAAAAGATTAAATACAATATTAATGTAGCGATGGATGTAAATACCAATCGCTTTGCGGGTACGGAAAGAATTGAGTATAGTAATAATGCGCCCGATACCTTATACCGCATCTTCTTCCATCTTTACTGGAATGCATTTCAGCCAAATAGCAGTATGGATGTACGTAGTAGAGAGTTAGGTAAAACAAGAATTAGTGATCCTAACCCAAGAAGACAAAGCGATGGACTAGATTGGGATGCACGCGTAAAAGATCGTATCAGTAAATTATCTCCTGCTGAAATTGGTTATCAAAAAGTTCAGTCGGTAGTTATTAATGGTGTAGCTCAACAACTAAAAGAACATGAAACCATTTTAGAAGTTGTTTTAGCGAAACCTATTCTACCTAAAACGAAAGTAGTATTAGATGTAAAATTTGAAGCACAAGTACCATTGCAAATTCGTAGAAGCGGGAGAGACAATGCAGAAGGTATTCGTTATAGTATGAGCCAGTGGTACCCCAAAGTGGTTGAATATGATTACCAAGGATGGAATGCCAATCCTTATATAGCACGTGAGTTTTATGGGGTATGGGGCGATTTTGATGTGACTATTACCATCGATAAAAAATACATGGTAACTGCGGGAGGCGATTTGCTAAATGCTAATGAAATTGGTTTTGGCTATGAAGCAAAAGGAGTAACAGCGAAACCTGCAACAGGTAATACGCTTACTTGGAAATGGCAAGCCAATAATGTACACGATTTTATGTGGGCTGCCGACCCTAATTATAAAATGATAACACGTACAACCGTTGGCGGTCCGCTTATTCGTGTTGTTTATAAAGCAGTTGATTCTTTAGAAGCACGCTGGCAAGCTGTGGCCGATACAACAGCATTAGCTTATCCAATTATGGCAAAAACTTTTGGTGCTTATCCCTATAAAACCTACACTTTTGTACAAGGTGGCGATGGTGGTATGGAATACCCGATGGCTACATTATTAAAAAATGCTAGTATAGGTACAGCCATTCATGAATGGATGCATAGTTGGTACCAGATGATGATGGGCACTAATGAATCATTGTATTCTTGGATGGATGAAGGGTTTACAGATTATGCAACTAGCAGAGTGCAAGGCACATTGCGTAAGCGACCTGGTTTTTGGTATACCGGTTCTTATGCCGGGTATTTTGCTTTAGCAAAAAGTGGGTTTGAAGAACCAGCAAGTACACATGCAGATCATTATAATACCAATTATGCTTATGGTAATGCTTCTTATAGTAAGGGGGCTGTTTTTATGGAGCAGTTAGGATATATAGTGGGCGATACAGTGCGCGATAAAATTTTAGTAGCCTATTATAATACATGGCGCTTTAAGCATCCGAATCCTAATGATTTTATTCGTGTTGCGGAGAAGCAAAGTGGCATGGAGCTCGACTGGTATAAAGAGTATTGGATCAATAGTACTAAAACAATTGATTATGCAGTAGATGATATAGCAGTAGTTGACGGGAAAACAGCAATAACGATAAAAAGAGTAGGCAAGATGCCTATGCCTGTTGATGTATTGATCACGTATAAAGATGGCACACAGGAAATGCATAATATACCCCTCAATTTAATGTATGGAGCAAAGCCTGCTGAAACAGCTATTCCATTTACTGTTCATGAGCCTTGGAAGTGGACGCATCCCGAGTACAGTTTTACTATAAACAAAGCCGTGAGGGATATTAAATCAATAGAGATTGATCCCTCAATGCGATTAGCGGATGTGAATCGGGTGAATAATAAGTTGGTGATACCTGATTAGACAATAGACGATAGACCGTGGACGATAGTAGAGAAATATTTTTATGGTCTATCGTCTACGGTCTACGGTCATTTTGCAACATGCAAAATGTATTTCTCCTCAAAATAAGGGTGCTGGAAGATATTGCTGATCTGCATCATTTTGGGGCGGGCGCCGCTCTCAAAAATTTCTTGTGCTAAATCGCCACCTTTTAAACAAATGAGTCCGTTGCGAATCGCATTTTCGTCTTTACCTGTAACACCCTTTTTTATCAAGGGGCTACTCCACTTTAGTAAGTCTTTTAAAGGAGCTACTGCACGAGAAATGGCAAAATCGAATTGACGGTTTTTTATATCTTCTGCACGCGTATGTTGTACAGTGATATTGCGTATACCCGCGCCCTCGCAAACTGCTTCAACTACTTTCAATTTTTTTCCGATACTATCTACTAGATGAAATTTTACAGTTGGGAAAAAAATAGCAAGGGGTACACCCGGGAAGCCGCCACCACAGCCAATATCAATAATTTTTGTACCGGGTTCAAAAGAAGCGATAGCAGCAATACTTAAAGAGTGTAATACATGGTGCAAGTAAATTTGATCTATATCTTTTCTAGATATTACATTGATCTTAGCGTTCCATTCGGTATATAAATCTTTGAGCAATTCAAGCTGGCGCAATTGCGCAACTGTAAAATCACTAAAGTATTGGGTAATTAATTCCAGGTTTTGCGGGGTGCTTTCCATATAGCAGGTAAGGTAAATAGGTAATAGAAAAACATCCAAATATCAAATAAAAGAAACCATGCAAAAAGATCTTTTTCGTTTAGTTTCCGCATCACTTTGAAATATATAAACCCTTGTGTAATTAACCGGATTGCATAAACAGCTAATGCTATCCACCAAGTAAATAATACCATGCTGGCGGCTAACAAGGGGTATACTAAAAATAAACTAAGTGAATATAAACCCAAAAGCATTTTGTGTTTTGATTTATAAAATTTACTAGTTGTATAGTGACGGTATTTCTGTGTCATCCATTCGTTCCAAGTACTACTTGGTTCACTGAGTGTATGTGTATCAGGATCGATATTTATTTTAGTATTTGTGGGTGTTGCCACTTGATTAATAAATAAGTCGTCGTCTCCACTCGGTATTTGATTAATGGAAGAGAAGCCTTTGTTTTTAAAGAAAATATTTTTTTTATAGCTTAAATTCCTTCCGACTCCCATATATGGGGTGCCAGCTAAAGCATAAGATAGGTATTGTAAGGCAGTATGGAAGGTTTCAAATCGAATAAGCTTATTTAAGATACCCGATTTTTTGTGATATGCACCGTAGCCAAGTACTATTTCGGTTGTCTCGTTGTATGTGGCTTGCATTTTTTGAATCCAATGCTCGGAGGCTGGAACACAATCAGCATCTGTTAACAATACAATTTCATATTTAGCACTTTTGATACCCATTGATAAGGGGAATTTTTTGCCACTAATCATTTTTGCTTCTTGGGTAAGCTCAATCAAATTCAAGTTTTTAAAAGAGCGCTTAAATTCATCGATTACATATTTCGTTTCATCGGTTGAATTATCATTTACTAATACAATTTCATGTGTTGTTTTATAATCTTGTACTAAAATGCCGGGTAAATTTTTTACAATATTATGTGCTTCATCCCTTGCACACACGATCACCGAAACGGGATGTTGTACCATTGTATCTTTCTCTTCGGGCTGATAAACTGCCAGTTTCCTAAAAAAGAAAAGATAGTAACTCAGTTGGATGAAAATTATAAGGCAAAATAGGCCAAAAACTACAAAGGGTACAAAAGATGGGATGATCATACCGCGCGAAGGTAAGGTTTTTGTAATTTTGCAGCATGGCTGTATTAACATTTCAATTGGAAACGGAAGCGCTTAAAACTGGCGCAAGAGCAGGGATTATTACAACTGATCACGGACAAATTGAAACCCCCATTTTTATGCCTGTGGGTACGGTTGGGTCGGTAAAAGCAGTTACGCAACAACAACTTAAAGAAGATATTAATGCTCAAATAATACTTGGGAATACGTATCATTTGTATTTGCGTCCGGGTACGGATGTATTAGAAGCGGCGGGTGGTTTGCATCGGTTTAATGGCTGGGATCGGCCCATACTAACAGATAGCGGAGGCTATCAAGTATTCTCTTTGGCGGCTAATCGTAAAATTAAAGAAGAGGGTGTAGTATTTCAATCACATATAGATGGAAGTAGGCATTTGTTTTCTCCCGAATCGGTGATGGATATTCAGCGATCTATAGGAGCGGATATTATTATGGCTTTTGATGAATGTCCGCCTTACCCAAGTGATTACAATTATGCAAAGAAAAGTATGGAGCTCACGCATCGTTGGTTAGATCGTTGCGTAACCAGGCTTGGTGAAACACCTGATAAATATGGCTATACGCAAAACTTATTCCCCATTGTACAAGGTAGCACTTACAAGGATCTGCGTATAGCATCTGCCCAATATATTGCATCAAAAAATGCTGCTGGGAATGCCATTGGGGGTTTGAGTGTGGGTGAACCAGAAGAGATGATGTACGAGTATACTGCTTTATGTACTGAGCATTTGCCTGTAAGTAAGCCAAGGTATTTAATGGGTGTAGGAACACCTTGGAATTTATTGGCCTGTATTGATTTAGGTATAGATATGTTTGATTGTGTAATGCCCACGCGTAATGGAAGAAATGGAATGTTGTTTACAACAGAGGGAGTAGTGAATATCAGAAATAAAAAATGGGCCACTGATTTTTCTGTGATTGATGCTGGGTTACCCAATGCTATAAGTAATTATTATTCGAAAGCCTATTTGCGGCATTTGTTTGTTGCCGAAGAAATATTGGGCTTACAAATTGCAAGTATACATAACCTAAGCTTTTATATGTGGTTAGTGAGAGAAGCGCGTAACAATATTAAAGCTGGAACATACGTTAATTGGAAGGCATCGATGTTAGATAAAATAAAGCTGCGACTTTAAGAATTTACCCTTTTATTTCAAACTTGTTTTCCATGGGGATAACTCTCCGAGTATTTTATATTTATTCACTTTCATACTATTTCGCGGATTGTTTGCATTGTTGAGCTTATTTTCACAGTGCTTGCTAATCCGTTATCTTTTGAAGTCCGTAAATCATACATCCATCTTCATGGATGTATTTTTTTCCAGTTATCTTTGTAAAGTCAATGAAAAAACTGGATTGGTACATACTCCGTAAATTTCTTACTACTTTCTTTTTCGCTATATTTCTATTTGCGGTTATTGCCGTAGTAGTAGATGTTAGTGAAAAGACGGATGATTTTGTAAAATCACAACTTGGTTTTAGCAGAATAATTACAGACTATTATTTTGGATTTATTCCACATATTATTGCCTTACTTTTTCCATTATTTGTTTTTATTGCCGTTATCTTTTTTACATCAAAAATGGCTGGAAAGAGTGAAATCATTGCCATATTAGCAAGCGGTACAAGTTATGGAAGATGGTTAAGGCCCTATTGGGTAGGTGGTATTTTCTTATCAATACTGTTATGGTTTGCCAATCAATATATAGTTCCTCGGGCTAATCAAATTAGGGGCAGTTTTGAAGCTAGGTATATTGATGCCAATTCAAGCTATACCAACATACTGGCAAAAACGAATAATATCTATTTAAAAGTAGATTCTTTCACGTATGCTGGCATTTTGTATTATGATACCCTTACCAAGCGCGGTGGTCCGGTATATTTCTTCAAGGTTATTGATAATAAGTTAGTCCAAAATACCCGTGCAGAAACAATGAGTTGGGATACGGTAGCTAAGAAATGGAAACTTGAAATTATAGTTGATCGTAAGTTGGAGCCGATGCGTGAGCAGTTGGTACAAGAAGCTGTGAAACAAATGAACTTCAATTTTAAACCCATTGATTTAAGTAGGGATAAATACACCAAGGATAAGTTAACCACCCCCGATCTTAATAGGTTTATTGCCTTGGAAGAATTGAGAGGCTCTGAGGGTTTAAATGGACTTAAAGTAGAGCGTTATAGAAGAGATGCCACCTGTGTTACGGTGTTGTTGCTAACCCTTATTGGTGCAATTGTTGCGGGAAGAAAAGTGAGGGGTGGAAGTGGAGTGCACCTGGCCGTAGGTTTTGCAACTGCCGCATTATTTATTGTAACCGACAGGTTTTCTACTATTTTCTCAACGAAAGGCAATTTGCCCCCGTTTATTGCAGCCTGGATCCCCAATTTCATCTTTGTTTTTGTGATAATTTATCTATATCGCAAGGCTCCCAAATAAATTCTCTTTAAATATCCAACCCATTTGGCATCGATTTTGTTATAGATGCAAGTTAAGTTACCTTTACGGCGCCACGTTAAACAAGAATTGCCATGGGAATCATAAAAGACAGGTTTAAAGCCAAAGCGGATGCTGCTAATGCAGAGATTAAAGCGTTGCTCAAAGAGCATGGAAATAAAAAAATAGGGGAGGTTACCCTTGCCCAAGTTTATCAAGGTATGCGTGGTATTACTGGCTTGGTTACGGAAACAAGCCTATTAGATGCCCAAGAAGGTATTCGATTTCGTGGATACTCTATACCCGATTTACAAAAGAAATTACCGAAAGCGCCTGGTGGAGATGAACCATTGCCCGAAGGGTTATTTCATCTTATGTTAGTTGGTGAATTACCCAATGAAGAAGAGGTAAATCATATAACTAATGTATGGCAGCGAAGAAGTCATGTACCTAACCATGTATTTGCTACCATCGATGCATTGCCATTGAATACGCATCCCATGACCATGTTTGTGGTTGGTGTAATGGCTTTACAAACAGAAAGTAATTTTGCCAAGGAATATGCAAAGGGCATCAATAAGAAAGATTATTGGAACCCGGTATACGATGATGCAATGGATTTAATTGCTCGTTTGCCACGTATTGCTGCCTATATCTACAGAAGAAAGTATAAAAACAACGAACATATTCAACCCAATGGCTTATTAGATTGGGCAGGAAATTTTGCCCATATGATGGGTTATGAAGATGAAAGCTTTAAGGAGTTGATGCGTTTATATATGACTATCCACGCCGATCATGAAGGTGGTAATGTATCTGCACATACAACGCACTTAGTTGGTTCTGCTTTAAGCGATCCTTTTTTAAGTTATGCCGCTGGTATGAATGGTTTAGCAGGTCCTTTACATGGATTGGCTAACCAAGAAGTAATTAAATGGATTTTTGAAATGCAAGAACAGCTTGGAACCGATGATCCTACCAGTGAGCAAATTGCTGATTATGTACAAAAAACAATTGCATCAGGTAAAGTAGTTCCAGGATATGGTCACGCTGTTTTGCGTAAAACAGATCCTCGTTTCACCGCACAAATGGAGTTTGGTAAAAAACACATGCCTGATGATAAATTGGTAAATACGGTTTGGAAAATTTACAGTACAGTTCCTCCGATTTTACAATCATTGGGAAAAATTAAAAATCCTTGGCCAAATGTAGATGCGCATAGCGGTGCTTTATTGGTACATTATGGTTTTGTTGAGTACGAATTCTATACCGTTTTATTTGCTGTGAGTCGCGCATTGGGTGTACTTGCAAGCCTATGTTGGGATCGGGCATTGGGCTTACCATTAGAGCGTCCGAAATCTGTAACAACAGAATCGGTAAAGTTGTGGTTAGAAGGGAAAGATGAGATTTGGGAATAATAGACCAAAAACGATTGACCGTTGACGATATACCGTAGCGCCCCGCCTCGCGCGGGCTCAGGGTGTCAATTACTCAACTATGTCAGGCTGAGCTTGTCGAAGCCTTTTATAATTTAGGAACAGTAATATTCTTAAAAGTAGTATCCGCACAACCATTCCCAGTTACAATTAATTGAACACGATAGGTTTTATCGGTTGTTTCTCGGGTAAACGTATTTTCTATAAAACTTAAGAATGTATTGTTGGTAACACCATTACCAAAACTCCATTGATAACTATCAATCGTACTTGTTG
>JBDKJW010000090.1:0-9114 GCA_039796395.1 Bacteroidota bacterium | reverse complement strand
GCAGCATATGCCAAAGAAGAAAATGAGGTTGTAATTCATAAAGAGCTGAACCCGGATAGCGATGAGTTAACGATGGGTGAAGTAATTCGATTGATGAATGAGATAAGTGGCGGTGAAGCGATAGTAGTTACAGATGTTGGTCAGCATCAAATGGTAGCTTCTCGGTATGCAAAATTTAATAAGAGTAAAAGCAATGTAACTTCTGGAGGGCTTGGTACAATGGGTTTTGCACTACCAGCAGCTATTGGTGCAAAGTTTGGCGCTATAGATAGAACAGTGGTAGCTGTAATTGGGGATGGTGGTTTTCAAATGACATTGCAAGAATTGGGAACGATCATGCAAGCAGAAGTGGATGTGAAGATTTTGATTTTGAATAATCGATTTTTAGGAATGGTGCGTCAATGGCAACAATTGTTTCATGATAAGCGCTATTCGTTCGTAGATATTCAAAGCCCGGATTATGTGCAACTGGCTAAAGCCTACGGCATTGCAGGTGCAACAGTAGATAATAGAGCTGGTTTACAGCATGCGGTTGAAACCATGTTAAAGAGTAAAGGAGCCTACTTATTAGAAGTGATGGTAGGTAAAGAGAATAATGTATTTCCCATGGTGCCGCAAGGTTGTAGCGTTGCCGAAATCAGATTAAAATAGTACACATGAAAACGGAATATACAATAACGGTGTATACAGAAAACCAAGTGGGTTTACTGAATCGTATTGCCATTATTTTTTCGCGTAGAAAAATTAATGTAGAGAGTTTGAATGTTTCGCCGTCGGAGGCAGAAGGCATTCATCGGTTTACTGTAGTAATTAATGAAACAGAGGAAGTGGTGCGTAAGCTATGTAGGCAAATTGAGCGGCAAGTAGAAGTGCTTAAAGCATATTATAACACCAATGATGAAATTATTTGGCAGGAAATGGCTTTGTATAAAATGAGTACCGATGCTGTTGCGGAGAAATTAAAGGTAGAAAGATTATTACGCGAGTGCGGAGCACGAGCGGTAGTGATACGAAAAGACTATACCATTTTTGAAACCACAGGACATAGAGAAGAAACGGATAAGCTGGTAGAAGTATTAGCACCATTCGGACTCATTGAATTCGTACGCAGTGCAAGAGTAGCGATTATTAAAGCTAGCAATGGTTTTCATGAAAAGCTTAAAGAGTTTGAAGCCTACGAACCAGCCGAGGAATTAATTGAAAATGAATTTTTGAATCAACAAGATGAAGTATTTACAATGTAAATAACTTAATAACCTAATAACTCAATAACTTAACATGTCAAATTACTTTAACTCATTACCATTAAGAGAGCAATTAAATCAACTCGGTGTTTGTGAATTCATGGATCAATCTGCTTTTGCTGATGGTGTGAATGCTTTGAAAGAAAAGAAATTAGTGATCGTGGGATGCGGTGCACAAGGATTAAATCAGGGACTGAACCTACGTGATTCCGGATTAGATGTGGCCTATGCGTTACGTAAAGATGCTATCGAACAAAAAAGAGCATCTTGGAAAAATGCTACAGATAATGGTTTTACAGTAGGTACTTACGAAGAATTGATTCCTACTGCGGATGTGGTTATTAACTTAACTCCCGATAAACAACATACTTCGGTTGTACATGCAGTAATGCCTTTGATGAAAAAAGGAGCTACACTTTCTTATTCCCACGGATTCAATATCGTAGAAGAGGGTATGCAAATTCGAAAAGACATTACGGTGATAATGGTAGCACCTAAATGTCCGGGTACCGAAGTACGCGAAGAATATAAAAGAGGTTTTGGCGTGCCTACCTTAATTGCGGTGCATCCTGAGAATGATCCTGAAGGAAAAGGCTGGGATTATGCAAAAGCATATTGTGCGGGTACTGGCGGACATAAAGCGGGCGTGCTTAAATCATCATTTGTAGCGGAAGTAAAATCCGACTTAATGGGTGAGCAAACTATTTTATGTGGTTTATTGCAAACTGGCTCTATCCTAAGTTTTGATAAAATGGTGGAGAAAGGAATTGGCGCAGGCTATGCGGCTAAATTAATTCAATATGGTTGGGAGGTAGTTACAGAAGCATTAAAGCAAGGTGGTATTACCGCTATGATGAATCGGTTATCAAATCCGGCTAAAATAAAAGCCTTTGAACTATCTGAAGAATTGAAAACGATTATGCGTCCACTTTTTCAAAAACACCAAGACGATATTATGAGTGGACATTTTTCCAAAACGATGATGGAAGACTGGGCGAATGATGATAAAAATTTACTTACATGGCGGGCTGCTACCGGAGAAACAGCTTTTGAAAAAACTACCGTAGCAGATCAAAAAATAAGTGAACAGGAATTTTTTGATAATGGATTATTGATGGTGGCTTTTGTAAGGTCGGGTGTTGAATTAGCATTTGAAACAATGGTAGAAGCAGGTATTAAGGCAGAATCGGCTTATTATGAATCACTGCATGAAACACCTTTAATAGCCAATACAATTGCGCGTAAAAAACTGTTTGAAATGAACAGGGTAATATCTGATACGGCTGAATATGGTTGTTATTTATTTGATCATGCTTGTAAGCCGCTATTAGCAGATTTTATGAAGAAGATAGATACAGATGTAATTGGCAAAAATTTCAATGCTGGAAAAGATAATGGGGTAGATAACAAAGCCATCATTGCCGTTAATGAAGCAATTGCTAACCACCAAGTAGAACAGGTGGGTAAAGTATTGCGAAAGGCAATGACTAATATGAAAGCAATAGCTACGCTAGCATAATATGGAAGAGCAAGTAATAATACCAGCGCAAGAAACTGTAAACAAACCTTTTTTCGGCTTACGAATTGAAGAAGCTGTTGCAAGGCTAAAATCGGTTGTAACAAGAACGCCCTTAACCTTTAGTGCTACTCTTTCAAAAAAATATAAGAGTCGTATTTATTTAAAGCGCGAAGATTTACAAATTGTTCGATCGTATAAACTAAGAGGAGCTTATAATATGATTAGCAGTTTATCTGCTGAACAATTACAAAAAGGAGTAGTATGCGCAAGTGCCGGTAATCATGCACAGGGTTTTGCTTATAGTTGTAAAAAATTGAATATAAAGGGTGTTGTATTTATGCCCATCATCACGCCCAATCAAAAAGTTACACAAACAAAAATGTTTGGTGATGGGAATATTGAGGTAAAATTAGTTGGTGATACTTTTGATGACTGTGCAACTGCAGCTAAATCATATACTGCTGCTAATGATATGTATTTTATTCCCCCTTTCGATGATGAAAGAATCATAGCCGGACAAGCAACAGTTGGTGTAGAGATATCAGAAGACTTATTCAATATCGATTTTTTATTTGCACCTGTGGGTGGCGGAGGCTTAACTGCTGGTGTAGGCGCTTATTTTAAAACCGTCTCCCCTGCTACTAAAATTATTGGCGTTGAGCCGGAAGGCGCACCTTCTATGGTTGAAGCATTCAAAAAAGGAGAACCAGTTACTTTAGAAAATATTGAACGTTTTGTAGATGGTGCATCTGTAAAACGCGTTGGTACAGTTACTTATGGTATTTGTAGTGAAGTATTAGATGAAATGTGCTTAGTGAATGAAGGGAAAGTGTGCTCCACTATTTTGCAATTATACAATGAAGATGCTATTGTAGTAGAGCCGGCTGGTGCATTGTCGATAGCAGCGCTTGATTCTTTTGCAGAAGTAATAAAAGATAAAACAGTAGTATGTATTGTGAGCGGAAGCAATAATGATATAGATCGTATGCAGGAAATTAAAGAACGCTCCTTGCAATATGAAGGTCTGAAACATTATTTCTTAATTCGTTTTGCGCAACGGCCCGGTGCTTTAAAAGAATTTGTTAATCACGTTTTAGGTGCTACAGATGATATTACTCGATTTGAATATATGCAGAAACATAATAAAGAAACGGGTCCGGCACTGGTGGGTATTGAAGTGCAACACAGAGAAGATTATGAAGTATTATTGGAAAATATGCAGCGGTATAATATTAACTATACCGCTTTAAATAAGCAGGATAATTTATTTGGGTATTTGGTTTAATTCAAAAATATGCAAGTATTAAAATTTGGGGGGAGTTCGGTAGCAAATGCTGAGAATATTCAAAAAGTAATTGCTATTGTTCGAAAAGCGGTACAAAAAGACAAGACAATTGTGGTTGTATCGGCTTTGGGGGGTGTTACAGATCAATTATTGCAAATCGGCGCTTTTGCAGCGGTAGGTAATGATACGTATAAACAAGAAATCAAAGCACTTGAGCAAAAACATTTGGATACAGTGCGGTTGCTTTTGCCAATAAGCGAGCAAAGTGCAACTTTAAGTTGGGTTAAACAACAACTGAATGAACTGGAAAATTTATGTGATGGAATTTTTTTATTGGGTGAATTATCCCCCCGAATAAAAGATAGGGTAGCTAGTTATGGCGAATTATTATCATCTTATATTATTGCAGCTACAGGCAATGCAAGTGGTATAAGCAATCAATGGACTGATTCGCGTAAACTTATTACGACCAATGCACAATATGGAAATGCGGTAGTGCAATTTGAAAAAACCAATACAGCTATTCAAAATTTTATAAAAGACAGTAAAGCCAATGTATATATAGCACCAGGGTTTATTGCAGCAGATGAGAAAGGGTATACCACCACATTAGGTAGAGGTGGCTCGGATTATACAGGAGCCATTTATGCCGCGGCCGTTGATGCTACTGATTTGGAAATATGGACAGACGTAAGTGGTATGATGACTGCAGACCCGCGATTGGTACTGCATCCAAAACATATAGAAAGAATTTCTTACCAAGAAGCAATGGAGCTTTCTCATTTTGGTGCAAAAATTATTTATCCGCCAACCATACAGCCAGTAATGAAGAAAGAGATACCTGTATGGATAAAAAACACTTTTGAACCGGATGCATTAGGTACTATAATCGAAGGAAAAGTTACACATAATGAAGATATTATTCGCGGCATTTCAAGCATTGGTGCCATTAGCCTATTAAGCCTAGAGGGTAGTGGTATGATTGGAATACCTGGTTTTTCAAAAAGATTATTTGAGGCTTTGGCGGCCCAACAAGTTAATGTAATACTCATCACCCAAAGTTCTTCTGAACATTCAATATGTGTGGGTATTAATGAAAGAGATGCAATAGTAGCGCAGCAAACTGTAGATACAGCTTTTGATTATGAAATTCAAACAGGAAAAGTTGATCCAGTTAAAGTGGAAAATGGACTGAGTATTGTAGCATTGGTAGGTGAGCAAATGAAGAGCCACCCTGGAATTAGTGGTAAAATGTTTGGAGCTTTGGGAAGAAATGGCATTAATGTGCGTGCTATTGCACAGGGTTCTTCAGAAAAAAATATTTCAGCTGTACTTTCTGCTGCCGATGTAAAAAAGGCGATCAACGTATTACATGAAGCTTTTTTTGAAACTAGTTATAAACAGCTAAATATATTTATTGCAGGAACTGGGAATGTAGGCGGAAAGCTGATTCAGCAAATGCAACAGCAATTATTGTATTTGAAAGAACAGCTCAAATTGCAAATTCAAGTTGTTGGTATTATAAACAGTAAACATATTCTGTTGGATGATGGCGGGATTGATATTACGAATTGGAAACAATTATTACAAGAATCCAACGCTGGAACAATTCATGAATTTGTTGAAAAAATTATAGCAAAAAACTTACGAAATAGTGTTTTTGTAGATGTTACAGCAAACACTGAGGTAGCTACTGTTTATGATAAATTACTAGCAAAGAGTATAGCTGTAGTGGCTTGTAATAAAATTGCTTGTTCAGCAGCGTTTACAAAATATCAAAAATTAAAATCTTTATCAAGAGAATTTAATGCGCCCTTTCTTTTTGAAACCAATGTGGGGGCAGGATTGCCGGTTATAGGTACATTAAATGATTTAATTCGTAGCGGCGATAAAGTAAATGCAATACAGGCCGTTTTGTCTGGCACATTAAACTTTGTATTTAATAATTATGATGGCACTGTGCCTTTTGCAGAAGTAGTTAAACGTGCACAAGCCGAAGGTTATACTGAGCCGGATCCGCGGTTAGATTTAGGTGGTACTGATGTTATGCGTAAGATAATGATATTGGCAAGGGAAGCAGGCGAGCGAATAGAAATGGAACATATTGAAAATCAATTTTTTTTACCTGCATCTTGCTTTGATGGATCTGTAGATGATTTTTATAAAGAAATGGCGCAACAAGAAATGCATTTTAAAAAACTATACGATGCTGCAACAGAGAAAAATTGCAAACTGAAATTTGTAGCAGAATATAAAAATGGTAATGCAAAAGTAGGACTGCAGCATATTCCGGCAGAATCAGATTTTTATCATTTATATGGGAAAGATAATTTGGTTTTGTTCTATACAGACCGTTATCCTGAACAACCGCTAGTTATTAAAGGTGCTGGTGCTGGCGCCGATGTAACGGCCTCTGGTGTATTTGCTGATATTATAAGAGTGAGTGGCTCATGAGTACGTTTAATTCCATAGTTGTGCATGTTCCAGCTACTGTAGCCAATATGGTTTGTGGTTTTGATGTTTTGGGTTTTGCCGTGAATGATCCTTATGATATCATGGAATTGCGTATTACCCATGAGCCGGGTATTACTATTCGCAATAACGACGCTTATAATTTACCAACCGATCCTAATAAAAATGTTGCAGGCGCAGCTTTACAAGCATTACTTGAAGAAGTAACCACGCCTATTGGCTTTGAACTCACGATTACAAAGCAAATTAAACCTGGTAGTGGAGTTGGCTCTAGTGCGGCAAGTTCAGCAGGTGCAGTTGCTGCTGCAAATCATTTATTGGGGAATATTTTCTCCAAAGAAGATTTGGTTCGCTTCGCCATGAATGGCGAAAAATTAGCATCAGGTGTAAAACATGCAGATAATATAGCCCCCTGTATTTATGGGGGTGTTACATTGATTAGATCTATTTTCCCTTTAGATATTATCCCCCTCGAAGCACCCGATTTATTTGTTACTATTGTGCACCCACAAATTGAAGTTCGCACAGCTGATGCACGTAGTATCTTAAAGCAACAAGTATTATTGAAAGATGCTATTAAGCAATGGGGAAATATTGCAGGCTTGGTTGCCGGATTACAACAAAAAAATTACGAATTAATTGGTAGGTCGTTAGAAGATGTGCTGATAGAACCAGTGCGTAGCATTTTAATACCGGGATTTGATGCAGTAAAACAGCGATGTAAAGAAGCTGGAGCACTCGGCGGCGGTATTTCAGGATCAGGGCCTTCTATATTCATGTTGAGTACGGATAAAGAAACTGCTGATAGCGTTGGGGAAGAAATGAAGAAGGTATATCAGTCGCTTTTACTAGATCACCATATTTATATCACTACAATAAACACAAAAGGCGTAACCTTCTTTGCGCCTTAGCGTCTTAGCGTTTAATTTAAGAAAGTGAAGTATTATAGTTTAAATCATTCATCTCCAGTTGTTAACTTCAAAGAAGCGGCTTTACGTGGACAAGCACCCGATAAGGGACTTTATTTTCCTGAATTTATTCCACAGTTAGAAAAATATTGGTTGAATGATTTAAAAAAATATTCGAAAGCAGATATTGGATTTACTGTACTGAAGCCTTATGTTGGTGATACAATGCCTGATGATATTTTGTATCAAATTGTACAAGAAACAATTGATTTTGAATTTCCTGTAGTACCTATTTCGCCTGCTATATCCTCATTAGAATTATACCACGGACCAACACTGGCTTTTAAAGATGTTGGCGCTCGTTTTATGAGTAGGTGTTTGGGTTATTTTGCCAATAAACAAGAGGGGATAACAACCGTATTGGTAGCCACTTCAGGTGACACAGGCGGTGCAGTTGCAAACGGTTTTTTGGGTGTTGAAGGAGTAGAAGTAATTCTGCTGTATCCATCAGGTAAGGTAAGTGCAGTGCAGGAATTACAGTTAACCACTTGCGGGAATAATATTACAGCATTAGAAGTAAGCGGAAGTTTTGATGATTGTCAGGCCCTGGTAAAACAAGCATTTATGGATGCTGATTTGCAAAAGAAGCTAACGCTTACATCGGCCAACTCTATTAATGTGGCGCGTTGGTTACCACAGCAATTATATTATTTCTTTGCTTTGCAACAATGGGCGCATGAAATTAATCCTGTAATTGCAGTGCCTAGTGGAAACTTTGGAAATTTATGCGCAGGTATATTGGCAAAGCAATCGGGCTTACCCATAAAACATTTTATAGCCGCTTGTAATAGCAATGATACAGTTCCTAGTTTTTTAAAAACAGGACATTATAATCCGCAGCCTGCTGTGTCCACTATTTCAAATGCAATGGATGTAGCAGCGCCAAGTAATTTTGTGCGTATTATGGAACTATTTGCTCAACAAATAAATGAGCTAAAGAATATAATGAGTGGTTATACAATTAGTGATGATGCAACTAAGGAAACAATTGCTGAAGTATATGCCACATATAATTACTTGCTCGATCCGCATGGTGCAGTAGCTTATCATGCTTTAACCCAGTATTTACAAAATCATTCCGAACAGGGAGGTTTTATTCTTGAAACGGCACACCCAGTTAAATTCCCAGAAACAATGGAGAAAATTATTGGAAAGAAAATTCCTATTCCTTCTTCAGCACAACACTTATTTGCCAAAGAAAAGCAATCAATTTTATTGCCTCCAACATTTGAAGCCTTAAAAGCATTTTTAAGCAATCGTTAATGATATACTGCTTTAAAAAAAGCGTCTAATTTAACAGGGTCTAATTTTTTATCGGAACGTACACCGCTACATAAATCCAATCCATAGGGTTGAACTTCTTGAATAGCTTGTTGTACATTTTCTGGCTTTAAGCCGCCGGCTAAGAATACAGGCACTTTTGATTGTTCTACAATTTGCCTGCTGAGTTTCCAATTATGTGTATTACCTGTTCCGCCTAAAATTTTTATGGCTAAGTTAGGATTACCGCTATCTAATAATAGGGCATCTACCTGTTCTGAAATTTGAATGGCTTCAGCTACTGATGCTTCATCAATTACATGTATTACTTGAACAAGCTTAATAGTAGGCAATGCTTGCTTTATC
>JBDKJW010000089.1:0-9151 GCA_039796395.1 Bacteroidota bacterium | reverse complement strand
GCATATTGAGATGCATCCACATCCATCAAAGGCACAGCAAACATGGCTAACACATAAGTGAGCGCACAAAGAAAAAGTACGGTATAAAAAGCTTTATTATTAATCATTAACTATCATTTGTGGCGTGCTCTCATTTGCCAGGCTGCCAATCCTTCTCCAATAAAAATTCGCTGTAATATAACCCACGCATGCTCCTACGAGCCCCCCGCAAAAAATATCAAGTGGGTAATGTACACCAACATAAACTTGTCCGTATGCAATACTAGCTGCCCAAAAAATAAACAGCCATTTCCATTTACCAATTATCTTACCTAATGTAATAAAAACATAGATTGCAAATCCGAAGTGATTTGTTGCATGAGAAGAAGTAAAACTAAAACCACCAGAACAGCCATTTAGTAAAAGTCTGATCTGTTGCATAATAAAAGGATCTCTACATGGGCGAGGGCGCTCGAAGAATGGTTTTATTACATGGCTACTCAATTGATCTGTAAGCACCAATGTAACAATGGAAAACAAAATCCAGGGATAGGCTTTTTTTCCGAAGTTGAGAATACTAAAAACAATTAAAAATAAATACAGGGGCACCCATGTATTGGCTTCTCGCCACCAAGGATAAATGGCATCTAACAATGGATGATGCAGCTTGTTATTAAGCAATAAAAAAAGTTGCTGATCGGCTTTTAAGAGTTCCTGCCACCAATTCTCTACTACGTTCAAAATCGTTAGTATCATTTTGCAAATTTACTTTGCATGTTGAGAAGAGTCGGGAACAAGTATGATCATTTTATCAACAGGGGAAGTATATATGTTAAATCCTTTACCATTATTACCTTTTAGCAGTAAATTTTTTCGATTTCCTACATAGGCATCTCCCAATAATGGATTGGGCATTGATCGTTTTGTAGTAGGAAACTCAACCCCAACCTTTGGTGATATAACTATATTTTTGCGTGAGAACCTTTGCTCCTTCCCTAATTTCTTAAGGAAATTTTGTATAGAATCGTTTGGTACTAGTTGTGCTGAAGCAATACATCCAAAGGCTAATGAAACGATTCTACAGCATAAGTATTTTTTCATAACTTTTATTTTGCATCAATAATATCGATATCAAAAACTAAAATACTATTAGGGGGAATATTTTTACTACGGGTACGAATTGAATAAGCCAAGGCAGAAGGAATAATCACGCGTACCGTTCCGCCTACTTTACACATGGGTATTGCAATTTGCCAACCTTTAATAAGCCTACCTAAAGGAAATACGGCTGGTTTATCTTTCGTTTGATCAAAGATAGAACCATCACTCAATAAACTACCCTTATAGCGAACTGTAACTGTATCCGTTACTTTCGGATATTTCCCCGTTCCCTCTTTTAAAATTGAATAATACACACTTTCTTTACTACCGCTTGTATCTATTTTCTTATTAGCCACCGCCTCATTAATTATGGCGATATCTTTTTTGGCTTGTGCCACAGAATCATGATTCTTCGACCAATCAATTTGTGGGCGTGTAGTTGCATTTGCAAGTGCATTCCATCTTCCTCGATCTGTTTGTACCCATGGCTGTACACGATCTGCAGCCAGCTGCGCGTCTATATTATACCCTTTCAAAAAGTTTCCATCATCTGTTCTTTTGAATGCAGCTAATAGTTTCCATGAACCTGTTTCTGGCAAATGAATATATGCCGTATAAATCGTGATCTTATCTGCACTATCAGCCAAAGCATTTATTTGAAACTGATAATTTTTACCCTCCGCAAATGGATAGTTCCACTCCGCTTCTATTTCTCCTTTTTTCTTTTTTATTGCTGTTTCTACGCCTTCCCCCAAAGCAAATATTTGTGGCACTTGGTTAGCATTTCCTTTTACCTGAAAAGAGATGCTTCTTTTGTTTGCTTTTTTATGTGTTTCTAGCACCAACGAACCATTTGCAAACCCTATTGCTACAATATCTTTTTTACCAGTAATTTGTGAAGCACTTAATGCAAACTGATTATAGTAAACAATACCCCGCATGGTATCGGTTGTTGGAAAGTTAGTATGTTGTGCGGATGCAGAAACTATGGCACAAATAGCAAAACCCAATAATAAACTTCTCATACTGTAAATATACATTATATTGATACCTTTGCTCAGCAAAAAATACAGCTATGTCGCTTGAATTGGAACAGCCCGGATTAGCTGAACAGTTTGAACAACTGATTAGTAAAGAAGATACCCTCGAAATTCGAGAGTTTTTGAATGATCAGAATATTAGCGATGTAGCTGATTTAATAAATGAATTCCCTGAATATGAAGCACAGATTATTGCTAATATGGCTATCCATCGTGCTGCGAGTGTATTCAAAATCTTAGATATCGCGCAACAGAAAGATATTGTTAAAGAACTTCCTTCTGCTAAAACTGCTGAACTCTTAAACGAACTACCTGCGGATGACCGTACCGATTTTTTTGAAGAACTACCTAAGGCTGCCCTGCGCGATTTAATCAAGCTTTTAGATCCCGAAGAAAGAAAAATTACATTGGCTCTTTTGGGATATCCAGAAGATAGTATTGGGCGACTAATGACCCCCGATTATGTATATGTATACCCACATAATACAGCAGCAGAAGTACTTGAAACAATTCGAAAATTTGGGCGAAATAGTGAAACAGTCGACGTAATTTATGTAATTGCTGATAACGGAGAACTGATCGATGATGTGAGAATCAGGGATATTATTTTGGCTTCCCCAGAAAAAAGAATTGATGAGATAATTGATGGTCGTGTAGTGGCACTACATGTATCAGACGATCAAGAAAATGCTGCACAAGTATTTAAGATGAATAATCGAGTAGCATTACCTGTGGTAGATGAAAATAATATTCTACTGGGCATTGTTACCATAGACGATATGTTATGGGTTGCCAACGAAGAGTTTAGCGAAGACATGCAAAAAATGGGTGGTACGGAAGCATTGAATGAACCTTATTTAGATATCCCGCTTTTTAAACTATTTAAAAAAAGAATTGGTTGGCTAGTAATATTATTTATTGGTGAAATGCTTACTGCTACAGCCATGGGTTATTTTGAAGATGAAATTGCAAAAGCAGTTGTGTTGGCATTATTTGTTCCGCTTATTATTTCAAGCGGTGGGAATAGTGGCTCTCAAGCTTCTACACTTATTATTCAAGCAATGGCTGTAGGCGAAATTACTATTACCGATTGGTGGAGAGTACTTCGCCGTGAAATTATTAGTGGTATATTACTGGGCTCGGTATTGGGCATTATTGGTTTTATTCGCGTTGCTGTATGGCACTCGCTTATTCCCAACGTATATGGACCCCATTGGATGATGATTGGTGCAACAGTTGGATTTTCACTCATAGGTGTTGTATTATGGGGAACATTAAGTGGTTCTATGCTACCTATCTTCTTAAAAAAACTAGGCGCCGATCCTGCCGTATCATCAGCACCATTTGTAGCAACCTTGGTAGATGTAACAGGATTGATTATCTATTTTAGTTTCGCGTATTTGTTCTTGCAGGGACTTCTGTTATAGACGGTAGACAGTAGACCATAGACCGTTTACACTACACACCACTCACTATACACTATACACTACTATCTTTCTCCATCATCAAATAAGCTTTAATAAACCCTTCCAATTCTCCATCCATTACCGGACCAACATTACCTACTTCATAATCGGTTCGATGATCTTTGATCATCTTATACGGATGAAAAACATAGCTACGAATTTGTGAACCCCACTCAATTTTTTTCTTATTCGCATTTGTTGCATTCAATGCCTCTTGCCTTTTTCTTAATTCTTCTTCATATAACCTACTCTTCAACATCTTTAATGCTAACTCCCGGTTTTCTCCTTGTGTGCGGGCTTGCTGGCATTCAACAATAAACCCGCTGGGTATATGTTTGAGTCGAACGGCTGTTTCTACCTTATTTACGTTTTGTCCACCACTACCCCCACTTCTATAAAAAGCCCATTCTAAATCACCTGGGTTTACATTAATTTCTATACTATCATCAATAAGCGGATATACAAAAACCGATGCAAAAGATGTATGTCTGCGCGCATTACTATCAAAAGGCGAAATTCTTACCAAGCGATGAACACCACTTTCTGCTTTTAAAAAACCATAGGCAAAATCACCATCAAATTGAATAGTTGCGCTTTTAATACCTGCGCCATCGCCCTCTTGTAAATCTAATTCTGTAACCTTCCAACCCTGTTTTTCGCCATACATTCTATACATCCGTAAAAGCATCTCTGCCCAATCTTGACTTTCTGTTCCACCTGCTCCAGGATTAATTTGTAATACTGCCGGTAACTCATCTTCAGGCTTATTAAGTGTGCTTTTAAATTCAGCATCTTCAATAGCTGATAGTGCCAATTGAAAAGCCGTACGTGTTTCCTCTTCGGTAGCATCACCAGCTTTCCAAAAATCAAAAAGAATGGCAAAATCTTCAACAGCTGTATCAACCAGTTTATATAGCTTTAGCCAATACTCATTCACTTTAATGTCTTTCATTACAGTGGTAGCCCTGGCATTATCATCCCAAAAACCCGGTGAAAGCGATAGTTGACGGTCGGTTTCTACTTTATAAGTGCGGTTATCGACGTCAAAGAAACCTCCTCAGAACCAATACACGGTCCCTCATATCCTTAATTTGCTCTTGTGTCATGCCACAAAAATACGAAATAGATCGTCTGCTTCGTTATAGTATGGATTATAATAAATAATGGGGATGAAAAGAATTACGCTTCTAGGGATCTGTATATTGATTGCACTATTTGGAATTGCTCAAAAAACCAGGATATTAGTTGCAGAGAAAAATGATACAGAAAAAAAATTCCGCGCAAATGAACGAATAAAGATTCGTTTTAATGATCAAGGAAGTAATATTGTTGTAGCGGGAAGGATACATTTTGTTACTGCAGATACGCTCTTTATACATGGTTTACATAGAAGAACAGAAAACAGAATTACGGCTATACCTATTAAAGACATTGAGAAAATTAAAAATTTCTACACTGGTGCAAGAAGTACCACAGGTATAATTGCTATGTTGGGAACCTTAACTGGTATTGCTATGTTAGCTGATGGGCTATCTGCGCAACCCGTTTTTTTTGGTGATCTTCCCGCTGCTGCCGGAATGGGAGCCATAGTTGCAGGCTTAGTTCCGTACACTATTGTTACCATGAGTGAGCCTACTTATAAAACAAAACGCGGATTTCGTTTTTCTACAATCGCAATGAAATAAACTATTACAGTTTAAATATCCTGCGCGAACCTATTAGCTTTCCAACACCAGTTATTAACTGAACTTCATATGTTCCGGGCGGTAGTAATGACAGATCTAAGTCGTAGGTATTATTTATACCCGTAACTGCTGATGGAATTTTTTTATTTATTAATTCAAGTCCAGATGTTGAAAATACTTTTAAATAAACTACGTTTGTAGACAGGGCACTATAAATAATCTTTGTACTAGTTTTAACCGGGTTAGGGAAAAGATACATGGCTTGTCCGCTTACAAGCGAAGCCACAACCTCAACTTCATTTGATTTGCTAACGCACAAATTAGAATCGGCTAGTTCAACATAAAATTTACCGGTTGCATTGTAAAACACTTTAAATGTTTTAGTTGTATCAATTACATTACTTAATAGCGTACCATTTTTATACCAAAATGCTTTACTAAAAGTTTTTCCCGAATCGGCTTGTGCTCGTAAGAAAGAGGTATCGCCTGGTAAAATAGTTAACTTATTTAACGCCTGTAATCGTGCGCCAGGCAAGCTATTAATTGTAACACCTATCTTCAATCTTTTGCTCTCACAAGTACCTGCATTATTCACTTGCGCAACCCAATAATTTGTTGTCCCAACAACAGATGTTTGTGGTGTTGGCGCAATACTGTCTCCTATTCCACCGGAGGCGTTAGTATACCAAAGCAATTTACCCGGACCAGCAGTTAACGGTGTACTTCTTTCGTTTATACAATATTTTTTATCAGCCACAATGGGGTCATTCGGTATTGCTCCTATATTCATATTAATAGAAGGGCTCATTACCATACAACTGCCAAAGCTTAATATCATGGCATTATAATTTCCAACGGTATTTGGTGTGATTGAATGCACAGAGTCGACCAAACTAAATCGTTGAACCCTGAAATTATTCATATCAGCAACAAATAAATTACCATTCTCATCAACCATGGCATTTGAAGGGGTATTCAATAATTCTGCTCCTGCTCCAGCGCTTACCCCACCTGCAATTACTTCCCCCTCATTACTTCCCGGTATCCATTTTTTAACACGATTTACAGTTCCACCTTCTGCAATGTATAAGGTTCCTCCCCCATCAATAGATATATGTTGAGGCAATACGAGTTGATCAAGATTATTCCCTTTTCCTTTTCCACCTGCAACAGTTGTTCCAGTTGTTGCACCAACAATCCATTGTTGAACACGATCATTCTGTGTATCGGCTATATATAAATTGCCTGCTTTATCTACACAAACACCTAATGGCGTATTTAATTGATTAGCGGCACTGCCTGCAAAATTACCACCAGCAACCGTAGTTCCATTTAAAGCTCCTGGTTCCCATTTTTGAATTCTTGCATTCAACGCATCAGCTACATACATATTATCATATGCATCTAAATATACACTCGTGGGATAAGTGAATTGATTGGCAGCATTACCTCTACCATTACCACCAGCAACGGTGATACCAACGGTATCTCCTGGAGCCCAACGTTGAATACGATCGTTATCCGTATCAGCGATATAAATCATCCCTCTACTATCAACATAAATACCACTTGGGTTTTTTAATTGAGAGGCACCAGCACCAGCTCCTCTTCCACCAGCAACAGTAGTTCCAGATGTAGCACCTTGCTTCCATTTTTGTACACGGTTATTCCACTGGTCGCTCACATATAGATCGCCTTTTGCATCCACAAAAACAAAAATTGGTCGCGCAAATTTTGAAGAATCAAAACCAGCAATAGTACTACCAGCAACTATTGTAGCGCGCTTATTCCAGCTAGCGGGTAAGGAAACAGTGCCCCCATTGGGTAAATTCCAATTTACTAAAACAGGTTTTGGATTGGAAGAAATGCCAAGCTTACCAGTTCCTAAACAATTTAATCCGGTTACTTCTACCTGAGGAACTTTATTGATAGTAAGTGAAATAGAGGCCGTTGACTTACAGCCATTCGTAGCCGTACTACTTACCGTATATCGTGTAGATATAGTTGGCCTTGCAACTACTGAAGCTGTGTTGGTAGCACTCAAACCTTGCGCTGGTAGCCAAGTATAGTTATCTCCACCACTAGCGGTAATTGACGTGGCGCCACCTTCACAAAAAATAGTGTTCTGCGCGTTAAGAGTGATTTTCTTAGCCGTATTTAAAGTTACAAATTGCGAGCCCGTACTACATCCATTAAAGGATGAGGCAAGTGCGGTATACACGCCATTTTTGCCGGTTGCATAAGTTGTATCATTAAAAGTAGTAGGCGTAAATTGAAGAATACGATGGTTACGCGTATCCGCAACGTATAAATTGCCTTTACTATTAAAAGCAATAGACCCAGGTAAATTTAATTGCGATAAAAGTGAGCCCGCATTCCCTTCAGGATTTCCAGCTACTGTAATACCCGTACTATCAAATGATTTCCATCTTTGAATACGATTATTCCCTCTATCTGATATATATATAGTACCAACTGCATCTACCCATACTTGAGAAGGTGCATTCAGTTGGTTTTGTAAAGTTCCAGCCCCTTTGCCCCCAGCCATTATAAAACCAAATGTGCTATCTTTTGGATAAAAAATAACCCGATGATTACCTGCGTCTGAAACATATAAATTTGTAAATCGATCTACGAAAACATGTTGGGGATTATTTAGCTGATTCAAGCCATTCCCCGGTGTTCCATTACCTGCAACCGTAGTTACACTTCTTGCCCCTGCCGTCCATTTTTGAATTCTATTATTGCCCGCATCTGCAACATATACATTACCAAACGCATCTACAAAAACGCTATTCGGAAAATTTAATTGAAAAGAACTGTTTCCAGCAATACCTATCCCTGCAACTGTATTGGCTTGCGTTGTTCCAACAGGAAAAAATTGAACTCGGTGATTATTTTGATCGGCAACATAAATATTTCCTTGTACATCTACAAACACGCCTGTTGGGTAATTGAGTTGATCTCTTCCATCTCCAGCTCCATTGCCACCTACAACCGTTCTGCCAGTTAATTCACCTGGCTTCCATAGTTGAATTCTATGATTTACTGCATCAGCCACATAAACATTTCCTTTATCATCTATGAACATCCCCGACGGTAAATTAAACTGTGCGTTTGAATTACCAGTTCCATTACCGCCTATGCTTGTTGATGCTGTTTGCATCCAACTAGGAAATACTGATTTAACTGTATTGGTACCCGTATACCAAAGCAAATGTGCTGGCATAGCACCGGTTAATTTTGCAGTAAGTTTAGAAGCATTTGAATCAGCACAATCGGTTGCGGTTACAAAGGGAAAAATGCGATCACTCACTTGAATGCCTACACTCGAAAATGATGTACAACCACTATCATTGCGTGAAGTAACACCATAATATGTAGAACTATCTGCTTTAATACGATAGGTACTATCATTTACTTTTATAACCCCTGTTGCTGGTAGCCACGAAAAATTTGAAGTGCCTGTTACTTTTAAAGTAGCTGTATCTCCCCTACAAATAATTGTATTACCTGTAATGGTAATAGGTGCATTTGCATTCACAAATATTGTGTTTGAATTTTGTTTACAGCCTGTAAACGAATAAGCCACTGCATTATAATTGCCTTGGAATTGCGCTGCATATGTATTTGTTACTTGAACAGTGGGAGAGTTTTGTACACGAAGATTTTTCTCATCTAATACAAATAAATTACCCGAAGGGTCAAATGCCATAGCAGAGGGTATATTATATTGATCATTAAACCCACCTGCAATGCCAGCACTACTTCCTGCAATAGTAGTAACATACAGACTATTGGCCGTCCACTTTTGCACCCTACTATTGCCTGCATCTAATACATATATTTCTCCAACTGCATCTACCCAAACATCTACTGG